>NZ_JBIUVK010000020.1:0-97969 GCF_044742865.1 Pseudomonas sp. NPDC087814
CACACCGAGCCTAGGCGAGGTGCCGAGTGGTGGGGCAAGAGCGTTTTGCTTACTTTTGCGCTGTTCAAAAGTGAGCCGCTGTAAGAGCGGAACCAATAGCAGCCCTGACCGAAATAACGGATATGCACACACCACAAGCGAGCAAAAAAAAGCCCCGCGACCGAATGACGGCACGGGGCTAAAAATTGGCTGGATGCGACCAACCAAAGGAGCTCTTTAAGTCAAATCACTTGGCACTGGCAATCGTGGTACTCGGCTGCCACCCACCGCCCAACGCCTTGTAGATCGCGACGATCCCACGATACAGATCCACTTCGGCCTGAGCCTGGGAATCCTCGGCGGCCAAACGCTCACGCTGCGCGTCCAGCAACACCAGGAAGTCCACCGTCCCTTCGCGGTAACGAATCTCCGCCAGATCCGCAGCAGCCCGGCTCGACTCACTCTGACGAATCAGCGAGACCAACCGCTGCTGGCGTTTGCCGTAATCACTGAAGGCATTCTCCGATTCTTCCAGCGCCAGCAACACCTGCTGCTCATAAGTCGCCAGGGCGCCATCCGCCTCGGCATCCGCACCACGCAACCTTGCCCGCACACTGCCCAGGTCAAACGCCGCCCAGGTAATGCTCGGACCCAGCGACCAGGCATTCGCCGCCGCCGACCCAATCTGCGAACCCCGCCCAGCGGTAAACCCGAGGAACCCACTGAGGCTCACCCGCGGAAACAGATCAGCCTTGGCCACCCCAATCCGCGCCGTGGCGGCTGCCAACTTACGCTCGGCACTGAGAATGTCCGGACGACGTTGCAGCAGTTGCCCCGGATCACCAATCGGCAACGCCTTGGCAATCGCCGGCAAATCTTTCGGGCTCAAATCCACGCTCAACTTGTCCGGCCGCTCACCGAGCAGGGTAGCGATACGATTACGCTCGCGAACTTCCTCGGCCTGCAACTGCGGCACACTGGCTTCTACAGCCGCCAGACGCGCATCGGCCCGCACCACATCGAGCTGATCGCCCACACCGGCATCCCGCAGGCTGACGGTGATGCCGCGCGAATCCTCCTGGTTCTTCAGATTCGCCACCGCGATTTTCTCGCGCAGTTGCGCGCCCCGCAGTTGACCGTAAGCGTCCACCAACTCGGCAATCATCGTCACTTGCAGCTGATACAAGTCAGCTTCGGCAACCTGTTGGTCAGCGTCGCTGGCCTCCAGGTTGCGGCGGATGCGGCCGAACAAGTCCACTTCCCAGGCCATGTCCAGGCCCAGGTCATAACGCTCGCTGTTGACACGTTGGGTGGTCTGGCCGGGGATCTGGCCTTTGCCCACATCGCTGCTGACACGGCTGGTGATCACCGGCATCACGTCATTGGCAGCGTCGTCACGAATCGCCCGGGCTGCCCGCAGGCGGGCAAATGCCACCCGCAGGTCACGGTTACCGTTCAGGGACTGAGTCACCAACTGGTTAAGGGTCGGGTCCTCGAACTGCTGCCACCAGATGCCTTCGAACTTACCGTGGTCGTATTGCTTGGCGTCGGCGGCGGCCGTTACGTTGGCCGCCTCCAGTGGCTGGGTTTTATAGTCCGGGCCCACGGCACAGGCGCTCAGCGCCAGTACCAGCAAGCTCGGCAAAAATACTTTCACGCTCATTGCTGTGTCTCCAGCTTCAAGGCCTTGGCCGCTTTGCGCGCTTCACCGCGTTCAACAAACCGGCGGATCAGTACATAGAACACTGGCGTCAGCAGCAGACCGAAGAAGGTCACGCCGATCATCCCGGAGAACACCGCCACACCCATGGCATGGCGCATCTCGGCACCGGCACCGCTGGACATCACCAGAGGCACTACACCCATGATGAAGGCGAACGAGGTCATCAGGATCGGCCGCAGACGCAGACGGCAGGCTTCCAGTACCGCAGCGAGCGGATCGAGGCCTTCCTGCTGTTTATCCTTGGCGAACTCGACGATCAGAATCGCGTTCTTACAGGCCAGGCCCACCAGGACGATCAGGCCGATCTGGGTAAAGATGTTGTTGTCGCCGCCAGAGATAATCACCCCGGTGATGGCCGACAACAGGGTCATCGGTACGATCAGGATCACCGCCAGTGGCAGGCTCCAGCTTTCGTATTGGGCGGCCAGTACCAGGAACGCCAGCAGTACGCAGAGCGGGAACACGAACAGCGCAGTGTTGCCCGAGAGGATTTGCTGATAGGTCAGGTCGGTCCACTCGTAGGTCATGCCGTTGGGCAGTTCGTCTTTCAACAGTTTCTCGATCGCCGCCTGGGCCTGGCCGGAGCTGTAGCCCGGTGCGGCGTTGCCGTTGATCTCGGCGGTGATGAAGCCGTTGTAGTGCATCACGCGGTCCGGGCCCGAGGTGTCGCTGACCTTGATGAAGGTCGCCAGGGGAATCATCTCGCCTTTGTTGTTGCGCACTTTCAGCTGGCCGATCTGGTCTTCATCCTGGCGGAACTGTTGCTCAGCCTGCACGTTGACCTGATAGGTGCGCCCGAAGCGGTTGAAGTCGTTGGCATACAACGAGCCCAGGTAGATCTGCAGGGTGTCGAAGATGTCGCTGATCGCCACGCCATGGGTCTTGGCCTTTTCGCGGTCGATGGCAGCATCGACCTGGGGCACGTTGACCGTGTAGCTGGTGAACAGGCCGAACAACTCAGGCACGCCACGGCTCTTGGTAATGATGTTCTGCACTTCTTTGTACAGCTCGTCGTAACCCAGGTTGCCACGGTCTTCGACCTGCAGGCGGAACCCGCCGATCGTACCCAGGCCCTGTACCGGCGGCGGTGGGAAGATCGCCATGTAGGCTTCCTGGATGCTGCTGTACTTGCCATTCAGTGCACCGGCAATCGCACCGGCAGACAGGCTCGGGTCTTTACGCTCATCGAACGGCTTCAAGGTCACGAACACGATGCCGTTGTTCGGGCTGTTGGTAAAACCGTTGATCGACAAGCCGGGGAAGGCGATCGCGCTTTCCACGCCGGGCTGTTTCATGGCGATGTCGGACATGCGCTTGATCACGTCTTCGGTACGGTCCAGGCTCGCGGCGTCCGGCAATTGCGCGAAGGCCACCAGGTATTGCTTGTCCTGGGCCGGTACGAAACCGGTCGGCGTGTGGGCAAAGCCCATCCAGGTCAGGACCATCAGGCCGGCGTACAGGAACAGCGCGATACCACTGCCGCGGATCACCCGGCGTACCGTGCCGACGTAACCATGGCTGGCCTTGTCGAAGAAGCGGTTGAACGGTTTGAACAACCAGCCGCCCAGCATCCTGTCGAGGAACCTGGAGAACCCGTCTTTCGGCGCGTTGTGGCCTTTGAGCAATACCGCTGCCAGTGCGGGCGACAGGGTCAGCGAGTTGAACGCCGAGATCACGGTCGAGATCGCAATGGTCAAGGCGAACTGCTTGTAGAACTGGCCGGTCAAGCCGCTGATAAATGCCGCTGGAATGAACACCGCACACAGTACCAGCGCGGTCGCGATGATCGGGCCGGTTACTTCGCTCATGGCCTTTTCAGTGGCCGGGAACGGTTCCAGGCCCAATTCGATGTTCCGTTCGACGTTCTCCACCACCACGATGGCGTCGTCCACCACGATACCGATCGCCAACACCAGCCCGAACAGCGACAGCGCGTTGAGCGAGAAGCCAAACAGATGCATCACCGCAAAGGTACCGATCAACGATACCGGCACCGCCACCAATGGAATGATCGACGCACGCCAGGTCTGCAGGAACAGGATCACCACCAGCACCACCAGGATCAGTGCTTCGAACAGGGTGTGAACCACGGCCTCGATGGAGCCACGTACGAAGACGGTAGGGTCATAGGCGATGCGGTAATCCATGCCCTCCGGGAAGCTCTGTTTCAGCTCCGCCATCTTGGCGCGCACTTCATTGGAGATGTCGATTGCGTTGGAGCCCGGGCGCTGGAAGATCGGGATCGCCACGGCCGGCTGGTTGTCGATCAACGAGCGCAGGGCGTACTGGCTGGAACCCAGCTCAACCCGTGCAATGTCCTTCAAGCGCGTGATTTCGCCGTTGGCGCCGGCACGGATGACGATATTCTCGAACTCTTCCTCAGTGACCAGTCGGCCCTGGGTGTTGACCGACAGCTGGAAGCTGGTGTCATTCGGCGCAGGTTGCGCGCCCAAGGCACCGGCCGCCACCTGGCGGTTCTGTTCGCGAATGGCCGTGACCACATCGGTGGCGGTCAGGTTGCGTGAGGCGGTCTTGTTCGGGTCCAGCCACACACGCAGGGAGTAATCGCCCATGCCGAACAGCTGCACATCACCCACGCCGCCCAGCCGTGCCAGCTCATCCTTGATATTGAGGATCGCGTAGTTGGACAGGTAGAGCATGTTGTAGCGCTGGTCGGGGGAGGTGATGTGCACCACCATGGTCAGGTCGGGAGAGGCCTTGTCCACGGTAATACCGATGCGCGTCACTTCCTCGGGCAGTTTGGGCTGAGTCCGGGTTACCCGGTTCTGCACCTGTACCTGCGCGTTATCCAGGTCGGTGCCCAGGGCGAAGGTGATGGTCAGGGTCAGCTTGCCGTCGGCGGTTGACTGCGAGGACATGTACAGCATGTTCTCGACGCCGGTGATGGCTTGCTCCAGAGGCGCGGCCACGGTTTCACCGATGACCTTGGGGTTGGCGCCCGGGAAGTTGGCACGGACCACGACGGTCGGCGGCACCACTTCCGGGTATTCACTGATCGGCAGCTGGAACAGTGAAATCGCGCCGGCGATCAGGATCAACAGCGACAGCACCGCTGCGAAGATCGGCCGCGAAATGAAGAACTTGGAAAAATTCATCTTGAGTCGTATCCCTTAACCGCGTGGAGTCGCGACACTGGCGAGCTTGGGCGCGGCTTTATCCGGCGCCACTTGCTCCAGGTTGCTGGCTTCAAGCGCTTGTCGTTGTTGTGCCAAGGCGGCGAGGGTTTCCTTGCTGGCCATCGGGATGGTTTCCGGTGCAACCGGCGACCCCGGGCGAACGCGCTGCAAACCCTTGACGATGATCGTGTCGTCCTTGGTCAGGCCGCTGCGCACGATGCGCAAACCTTCGATCTTCGGACCCAGCTCCACCGCGCGGTAGGCAGGCTTGTCGCCGTCCATCACCAGTACGAACTTCTTGCCCAGGTCGGTGCCCACGGCTTCGTCGCTGATCAGCACGGCGGAGTAGGTGCCACTGCCTACCAGCTTCAGGCGCGCATACAGGCCTGGGGTGTATTCGCCCTTGCTGTTATCAAACACGGCGCGACCACGAATGGTGCCGGTGGCCGGGTTGACCTGGTTGTCGACGAAGTTCATCTGGCCCAGGTGCGGGTTGCCGTCTTCATTGGACAGGCCCAGGTACACCGGGGTAGTCGCGCCACGGCGACCCTGGCGCGCGAGTTCGGTGTACTTGAGGTACACACGTTCATCGGCGTCGAAGTAGGCGTAGACCTTGTCGGTGGACACCACGCTGGTCAGCGCGGTGACATCGGCGGTCACCAGGTTGCCGGCGGTGATCTCGGCACGGCTGACGCGGCCGCTGATGGGCGAGCTGACACGGGTGAAGCTCAGGTTCAGCTTGGCCAGGTCCAACTGCGCCTGGATGCCGGCGACAGTCGCATGGGCTTCCTGGGCGGCGGTGGTGCGCGAGTCGGCCAGCTCGGCGGAGATCGCATTGCTCTGGCGCAGGCGTTCGCCGCGCTGGGCTTCGTTATCGCTGCGGGTGGCGGCGGCCTTGGTTTGTGCGAGTTGTGCTTCGAGGCGGCGCACCTCAGCCTGGAATGGGCGTGGGTCGATCTGGAACAACAGGTCGCCTTTCTTGACCAAGGCACCTTCGGTGAAGGCGACCTGATCGATCTGGCCCGACACACGCGGACGGATCTGCACGGTTTCCGGCGCTTCGAGCCGGCCGGTGAATTCGTCCCACTCATTGACCGGTTGTTCCAGCACCTTGGCCACGCTGACGTGGCTTGGTGGCATGGCGGCTGCCTGTTCGGGCGCTTTGCCGCAGGCGCTCATCACCATCACGGCCAAAATGGCCAAGGGATAGCGCAAATGTTTGAGTGACTGTTCCATGAGGTGCATCCGCCAATGTATTTAAGATGGGCGGATCATGCTCGGCAGGGTGCTATCTCACGAATCGAATGAAACAAAGGTAACTATCATTCGGAATGATATAAGCGTAAAGCGAGCCCTCTAGCATGGGGCTTTCGTTAGGGAGCTATCAATGCTGTTGATGACAAAGGACTGTTGCGCAAGATGCAAGGAACAGCGCGCCGCATAAATTGTCGGGCGTGTCTGCTATTCAAATGTACAGAGCGCCGGGTTGGTTGCCGTGCATTCGTTGCCTGACCATGCGCTGCCCAGAGGCCTGGCATTGAGCTGGTTTTTCAGGGTCATGCTTACCGGTTCATGGTTCTGATCCAGGTAGTGGCATGCCACAGACGACTGGCCCTGGCTGCTTTGGATCACCGCCTTTTCAAAGTGGACCTGGTGCAGGTCCTTCTGCTCTGTCATCGGGTTTTGCCCGGTCCATTGCCGACCGTCCGGGCCGGACGCGGTGTAGGCGACCACTTCCCCGGTCGGCGTCTTTTTGAACGCGTCTTTAAGGGCATGGGTGGGCGGGCAGGCACCAGTGCCAGCGTAGACGTTTCCCATCAATGCCATCAGGGTAATCACGAGGGCTGAGGTTTTCCTGAGCTGCCTGTTCATCACGCGTGCTCCTGGTCTGGAGTAACTGTGAGGTAAAGACTAGCCCAAACAGGCAACGCCGGAAGGTGCTAAATCCACACGTCGTTGATTGCCGTGCGCTCGCCACCCTCGCTGCCGGTGTTCAGCACGCCGCAGGGTTCGATCAACAGCAACTTCACCTCACCCAATGCGTGCGGCTTGTGCTCGACGCCCTTGGGCACCACGTACATTTCCCCTTGGCCGATGGTCACCGCGCCGTCGCGGAAGTCGATGCGCAGGGTGCCTTCGAGGACGATAAAGGTTTCATCGGTGTCGGCATGGTCGTGCCAGATGAAGTCACCTTCAATCTTCACCACCTTGAACTGGTAGTCGTTCATCTGCGCGACGACCTTGGGCGCCCATTGCTCGCTGAACAGGGCGTATTTCTCGGCGAAGTTGATCGAGGCGTAATTCGTCGAAGCGTGGGAGACGGGCATTGTAGGTTCCAGGGTTTCAGGACATTGGAGCCTTAAGTTAGGCCTAACGGCCGGCCGGATATTGAATGATCGTGCAGCGCGCGACGGTCCTGGGTGTGTGCAACTGTTGGCTGGGCAACAGCAGTCGGACAGTTATGGTTTGCTCGAGACAGCAAGGCATCGTCCATTGTTTTTATCGCGTTGATTTTATTGGAAATAATTTATGGCATGGGCTCTGCAATGCACACAGGTGAACCCTTTCACCCGTTGCTCAGCGGAGCCCTGTATGCCTTGCACCTTTTTCTCGCGTTCACGTTACATCTTGCTCGGCGCAGCGTTGTTGCTGGGCCACGCCGCCGTGTCCCAGGCCGCCGAGGGCGATGACGCGGTGCCGTCCCTGGCCGGCAAGCGCATTGCCGTGAGCATGACCGGCACCAGTCACTACTTCGATATCAAGGCCTTCCAGGCCCAGGTCGACGAGATCAAGCGCCTCGGCGGCACGCCCATCACCCTCGACGCCGGGCGCAATGACAAGAACCTGGTGACCCAACTGCAAACCGTGGTCACCCAGAAACCCGATGCGGTGATCCAGACCCTCGGCACCCTGAGCGTGATCGACCCGTGGCTCAAGCGCATCAGCAAGGCCGGCATCCCGCTGTTCACCATCGACGCGCCGTCGCAGTACAGCCTCAACAACACCACCTCGGATAATGTCGCCACCGGCAAGGCCCTGGCCGATCAGTTGATCAAGGATGCCGGCGGCAAGGGCAAGATCCTGGTGTTCAACGGCTTCTACGGCGTGCCGGTGTGCGCGATTCGCTACGACCAGTTGAAGCTGGCGCTCAAGGATCACCCGCAACTGGAAATCATCGAGCCGGAGCTGCGGGATGTGATCCCCAACACCGTGCAGGATGCCTATTCCCAGGTGTCCGCATTGCTCAACAAGTACCCGGCCGGCAGTGTCTCGGCGATCTGGGCGGCGTGGGACATTCCGCAACTGGGGGCAAGCAAGGCGTTGATCGACGCCAAGCGCACCGAGATCAAGACCTACGGCGTGGACGGTACGCCGGAGGTACTGGAGCTGCTCGGCCAGGCCAATTCGCCGGTGGGCGCGGTAGTCGCCCAGCAACCGGCGCTGATCGGCAAGACTGCTGTGCAGAACGTGGCCCGCTACCTGGCCGGGCAGCGCGACCTGCCCAAGGAAACCCATGTGCCGACGCTGCTGACCACCGCCGCCAACCTGGCGCAGGTCCAGCAACTGCGGGGTGATTGATGGCCGCGTTGCACTTGCAGCACCTGCGCAAACGCTTCGGCGCCACCCTGGCGCTGGATGATGCGAGCCTGAAGGTCGAGCGCGGCACCATTCACGGCCTGGTGGGCGAGAACGGTGCCGGCAAGTCGACCTTGATCAAGGTCCTGGCGGGGATCCACAAAGCGGACTCGGGGCAGGTGAGCATTGACGGTCAGGTGTACTCCGCACTGTCGCCGCGCCAGGTGGACGCGCTGGGCGTGCAGTTCATCCATCAGGAGCGGCTGTTGCCGGCGAGTTTTACCGTGGGCGAGGCGTTGTTTTTCGGCCATGAATTACGCCGTGGTCCGTTTGTCGACCGGCGCCGGCAGCAGCGCGAGGCAGAACGTTTGCTGGCGGAATATTTTGAGCTGCAACTGCCCGCCGACGCGTTGGTAGGCGAGCTGAACAGCGCCGAGCGCCAGGTGCTGCAAATCACCCGGGCGTTGATTCGCCAGCCGAAGATCCTGGTGTTCGACGAGCCCAGCGTGGCGCTGGTCAAGCGCGAAGTCGACCAGCTGCTGCGGATCGTCAAGCGCCTGCGGGACCAGGGTTTGTCGATTCTCTACATCTCCCATTACCTGCAGGAAATCGACAGCCTGTGCGATGAAGTGACGGTGTTGCGCAATGGTCGAGATGTGGCCGTGGTAGAGCCACGGCACACCTCCAGCGCGCAGATTGCGCGGTTGATGGTCAACCGCGAGGTCCAGGAGATGTACCCCAAGGCGCAGGTCGAGCTCGGCGAACCATTGCTGCAGGTGCGCGGGCTGAGCCTGGCCCGGCGCTACCGGCAGATCGACCTGGAATTGCGTCGGGGCGAGATCGTCGGCCTCACCGGGCTGGTCGGGTCGGGCGCCAAGGACCTGCTCAAGGCCCTGTTCGGTGTGGTGCGCGCCGACAGCGGCAGCATTCATCTGGAGGGGCGTTTGTTGCGCCTGCGTTCACCCGGAGAAGCCATTGCCCAAGGGATTGCACTGGTGCCGGAAGAACGCCGCAGCCAGGGGATTTCACCGCTGCTGTCGGTGCTGGAAAACCTCACGCTCGCCGGGCTTGGGCGTTTCAGTCGCTGGGGGTTACTGAGCCAGCGTAAGGAGCAGGCCGAAAGCCTGCGGCTGATCGACGAGTTGGCGATCAAGACGCCGGGCCCGCAGGCTGCCGTCAGCCAGCTCAGCGGCGGCAACCAGCAGAAAGTCGCCCTGGGCAAATGGCTGAGCCGGCGCTCGGCGGTGTACCTGTTGGACGAACCGTGCGTAGGTGTGGACGTCGGCGCCAAGGTCGAGATTTATCGCGTGATCGGGCGGCTGGTGGAAGAGGGCGCAGCGGTGCTGGTGCTGTCTTCGGATTTGCCCGAGCTGTTGGGGATCTGCGACCGCATCCTGGTGCTGCATCGAGGCGAAATAGCCGGGGAGTTCCATGCCGGTGAGGCGGACAGTGATCAACTGTTGGCGTGTGCCACGGGTGCGGTGCAGCCCACAGTGGCTGTGCAGGTGAAACAGGAGGTGGCGCATGTCCCTGCTTGAAGCTGCTACTCCTGGCTTGTCCCAACGGTTATGGGTACTGCTGTTGCGGCGCGGCTCGGTGGGCGTATTCCTCGCGATTTTGCTGGGCTTTGCCGTCGCCGCGCCGAACTTCTTTTCAGTCGGCAATATCGCGAATGTGTTCAGCCAGTCGGCGATCCTCGGCGTACTTGCCTTTGGCCTGACCTGCGTGATTATCGGCGGCGGCTCCAACGTGGTGGCCGGCGGGCTCGACCTGTCGCTGGCGGCCAATTTGGGCTTGTGCGCGGCGGTGTTCAGTCGACTCAACAACGCAGGCCTCGACCTGTGGGCAAGCCTGCTGCTGACCTTGGGTTGCGGCCTGGCGGTGGGCCTGCTCAATGGCCTGGCCGTGGTGGTGCTGCGCTTGCCACCGTTGCTCGCAACGCTGGCAAGCATGAATGTACTGGCCGGGCTGGAGCTGGTCCTCACCGAAAACACCGTGGTCTCGACTGACTCACCGCTGCTCGACCTGCTCAGTGGCGGGACCTGGCTGGGCGTGCCGGCACTCGCCTGGGTGTTGCTGGTGACGGCCTTTGTGTTGACGCTGCTGATCCAGCACACCGCCTATGGGCTGCGCCTGCATGCCGTCGGCGAGTACCCGCACGCCGCCGAGGCCGCCGGGATTCGAGTGCCGGCTTACGTACTCTCCAGTTATTTGCTGTCTGGGCTGTGTGCCGCGGTGGCGGCGTTGTGTTCAGCGGCATTTTTCAGCGGCAGCACCACCGGCTCCGGCGACATGCTGTTGTCGGTGGTCGCCATAGCCTTTCTTGGGGTGGTGTTTTCCCGGCGACTGGTGGCAAGCATCCCCGGCACCTTGCTCGCGACGCTGTTGATCGGCTTTTTGATCAACGGGTTTCAGTTGCTCAACGTATCGAGCTTCTGGGTCAACGGTGTGCAGGGCGTGCTGATTCTGCTGGTGGTCGCCGCTTCCAGCGCATTGAACCGGGGAGAACATTCATGAGTCAGGTATCCATCCTGCAAGCCCATGGCGGCTGGCGTTCGCTGTTGCCCCTGACGTTGCCGCTGGTGTTCGTGGCCATCGTGGTGGTGTTTGCCTGGCAGGCCCCGGGGTTTCTCAGTGGCGGCAACCTGAAAAGCCTGGTGCTGAATAACTTCGTGCTGCTGGCGATTGTTGCGATCGGCATGACCTATGCGGTGGCGGCCGGTGGCATCGATCTGTCGGTAGGCACCGCGCTGGATTTCGCCAGCTTCAGCTTCGTGGTGTTGCTTAACGCCGGGCACGGGCTGGGTGTGGCGATTGCCGGTGCGTTGGCCGCCGGGCTGCTGGTAGGACTGTTCAATGCCGGCTTGATCGCGGGGCTGCGGATCAGCCCGTTCCTGGCCACCCTCGGCACCTTGTTTATCGGCACCAGTGCCCAGCAACTGCTCTCGGACGGCGGCCAGCCAATTTATATCGCCCAGGGTTTCAAGCCGGAACTGGCGAGCTTCAGCCCTTTGAGCGTGCCCTTGCCGCTGTTGATCGTGCTGGTATTGGCCGTGGTCTACGGCCTGTTGCTGGCCCGTGGACGCCTGGGGCGCGAACTGCTGGCCCAGGGTACCCAGCCGCTGCTGGCGTATTACTCGGGGTTGTCGGTGCGGCGCATCGTCACCACCACGGTGCTGGCGGCGGCGCTGGCGTGCGCGGTGGCGGGGATTCTGCTCAGTTCGACGGTGAGTGCCTATGTGCCGCTGTCGGGCAATGCGTTCCTGCTGAATGCGATTGGTGCGGTGTTTATCGGCACCACATTGAACCGCCAGGGCCGGGCGAATATTCCGGGCACGTTGCTAGGGGTGCTGTTCATCAACGTCATCGCCAATGGGCTGCTGTTGATCGGCTGGAACTTCTACTGGCAGCAGGTGGCAACCGGCGTGCTGATTTTTATCGTGCTGGCCTTCAGTTTTGTCAGCCGCAGGATTGCGCAGAACACCTGAGGCGCGGCGCCCCAGGTGCGGGCCTGCCCTTTACTTTTCCCAGTCGGCCTTGGCAATCAACAGGCCATGGTTGCCGTTATAGGCGGCGCGCTCGGGTTGTTTCCAGCCCTCCAGCAGCGCGTCGTCGAGGCGGTAGATTTCCACCCCCAGCGGACGGCAGACCTTCAACGGGTCTTCCGCATCCGGGCCCCACATCGGCAGCGACAGGTCGCCACCGGGGCAGGTGGAGAGGGCACACAGCAGGTCGATTTCGGCGAAGAACTCCAGATAGTCGCCCTGCTTGGCCGGGCAGGCTTTCATGAAGTACATGTCGTCGTGATTGAGGCCGGTGCACTGGAAAATGTTCAGCACGTCGTGCACGTCGAACTCGGTCAGGCCATGGGGCAGCACGGCGCGGGTCAGGTTGGAGTGGCAGTGGTGGTGGAAGTCTTCGCCCGTGAGCATCTTGTTCACGTAAGGGTCGCAGCGCGTGCCCAGCAAGTCATGCAGGCGCCCGCCGTGTTCGTCGATGCCATAGTCGGCCAGGCTGTCGTCGGTGATGGTGACCATCGGCCGCAAAAACGGCAGGTTCGACCACAGGCGGTCGTAGGTGGTGACGTGCGCGCCTTGCAGCTGGCGGGTGCGTGCCGCCCACATGCGTTCGCGGGGGTCGTTGGCGCTCCACACGTTGAAGTCGCCGACCTGCGGGCCAACCGGCGTGGTCACGCGGAACACATGGCCTGCCGGTACTTTCCAGGCGCGGCCGGTGCGGATCGGCACTTCGAATTGCTCGATCAGGGTGCGCCCGTCCCGGGACTCGCGCACGCGGTCATAGAAGGCTTTGTCGACCTGCAAGGCAGCGCCTTTGCTGACTTGGTAGGCCGCTGGGTAGTCCTTGTACATGGTGGGTCCTCGCTTCAGGGTTTTGGAATGCTGCTCAGGATGTCCAGCAGCAGCGATTCGGAGTCATTGAGGTAGCTGGCCAGGGCTTCGCCGGCGGCTTGCTTGTGGCCGTCAACCAGCAAGTCGTGAATCTGCCGGTCGCGCTCCAGCCAGGGCTTCTGGAAGGTTTCCTCGCTGGGCGCGTTGGAAAACACCAGGCGCATCTGGGCTGCAATATGGGTAAAAAACTCGTCCAGCAACGGGCTGCGCATCAGCCCGACAATATGTTGGTGAAAGCGCAGGCTGTGGGTGCCGAAGGCTTGCCAGTTCTCGCGGTCCTGGGCCAGCTGCGCGGCCTCGATGGACTCCAGCATCAGGTCGGACTGGTATTCGCGCAGCGGCTTGCTGGCGGCGATGGCCTGCAGCTCCAGGGTGCGTCGCACCTTGAAGATGTCACGCACTTCCTCCACCCCCAGGCGGCGCACGATCACGCCTTTGTTGCGCACGTAGCTGGTCAGGCCTTCGCGGCCCAGGTGGTGCAAGGCTTCACGCACCGTGTTGCGCGAGGCGTTGTAGGCGTTCACCAGTTCGCTTTCCACCAGCGGCATGCCGGGCAGCAGGCGGCCGCCGATGATGTCTTCGCGCAGTTCGATGGCAACCTGGTCGGCCAGCGACAGGCTGGGTTCCTTGGCTTGGCTCACGTCGGGGCTCCTTGGGCTCACGCCAGTTGGACGTCTTTGAGGAACTTGGTCATGCGTTCACTGCGTTGCTCGAGCATGTCACGCGGTGCGGCGTCCTGGATAATCTCGCCGCCTTCCATGAACACCACACGATCGGAAAGCTTGAACGCGAAGTTCATTTCATGGGTGACGATGACCATGGTCATGCCCTCGCGAGCCAATTCCTCGATTACCGCCAGTACGTCGCCCACCAGTTCCGGGTCGAGGGCCGAGGTGGGTTCATCGAACAGCATCACCGAGGGCCGCATCGCCAGGGCGCGGGCAATCGCCACCCGTTGCTGTTGCCCGCCGGATAGCTGGTGCGGGTACTTGCCGGCGTGCTCCAGCATGCCGACCTTGCGCAACAGGGCCAGGCTCAACAGGCGCAGTTCTTCGCCGCTACCATGGGCATGGTAGACCGGCGCGAGCATCACGTTCTCAAGGGCGGTTTTATGCGGGAACAGGTTGAACCCCTGGAACACCATGCCGACATGCACGATGCCGCGCATTTGCACCTTGTGCCCCAGCGCGCCTTGCGGCTCCTGGCTGCCACGCAGGAACGGCTGGCCTTGCAGGGTGATTTCGCCACGGTCGAGGCTTTCGAGGCCGTTCATGGTACGAATCAGTGTGGTTTTGCCAGAGCCTGACGGGCCGATGATCGACACCACCTCGCCCCAGCGCACATTCAGTTCGACGCCCTTGAGCACTTCCAGCTCGCCATAGGCCTTGCGCACCCCGCGGGCCTGCAAGGCAAACTCGCCGGGCTCGGCCTGGCCGGGGGCACGACGCGTCGCCACCTGGTCGAGCATGGCGGGGGCGATGGCCTTGGGTTTGCGCCGGGTCACGTCCAGGTGGTTCTCCAGCACCCGCAACAGCCAACTGAACACCGTCACGATGAACACGTAATAGAACGCCACGGCCAGCATGGTCTCCATCACCAGGAAGTTCTGGGTGTAGAGCTGTTGGCCCACCAGCAGGATTTCCGAAAGCGAAATCACCGACACCAGCGAGGTGAGTTTGACGATGGTGATGTATTCGTTGGCCAGTGTGGGCAACGCAACCCGCAGCGCCTGCGGCACCACAATCAACCGCTGCACGCCGCGATAACCAACGCCCAGCGCCTTGCCGGCTTCGCGCTGCCCCTTGACCACCGCCAGCAGGCCGCCCCGATGGATCTCGGCGATGTAGGCCGCCTCACTCAGCACCAGGGCGATCAGGCCCGCGGAGTAGGGGTTGGACAACACCGCGCTGGTGGACGGAAACACCTGCGGCAGGTTGTAGACGAAGATCAACAGCACCAGCAACGGCAGGCTGCGGAAGAACCAGATGTAGACGCCAGCGGAGTCCCGCAGCCAGCGGCGCTCCGACTGCCGCGCCAGGGCCAGGAAAAACCCCAGCACAATGCCCAGCAGCCAGGTTTCCAGGCTCAGTTCGACCACGGTGCCGACGGCTCGCCAGAAGTCGCCGTTCCATAACAAGCCCAGGGTGTAGTGCCAATCGAATTGCATAAAGGTGCTCCGCGTTTCAGTTACCCAGTGCCGCACTGATCTCGGCGGCGTTCGGCTCGGCCAGGTTGTAGCGCGCCAGCAGCTTGCCGTAGCTGCCGTCCTGCTTGATCTGGCTCAGGGCGCCGGTCAGCGCCTGGAGCAGTGCCGGGTTTTCCTTGCGCACGGCCAGGCCGACCACCACCGGGTAGATCAATTCGTTGGAGCTGATCACGGTTTTGCCCTGCAGTTTTTCCACGGTGATCTTGGCGACCGCCGCGTCTTCCATCTGCACGTCCACCGCCTGGGCGAGCAGGGCCTGGGCGGCTTCCGGCGACGTCGGGAACTCACGCGACTCGATCGCCGGCTTGCCCGCAGGGAGGCAGTAGTCCGCCGAAACCTTGTTCAGCTTTGGCACCCACGACGCGCCCTTGATCGACCCGACGCGCTTGCCGCACAGGTCTTCCGGGCGCTGGGGCTTGAAGTCGCCGGCGCTGAGCACCATCAGCGAAGAACCGGTCTTCAGGTAGCTGAGGAAATCCACCTGCTTGGCGCGTTCTGGCGTGACATACAGTGCCGAGGCCACCACGTCGAAACGCCGGGCGTTGACGCCGAGGATCAGGTTGGCGAAACGGGTGTCGAGAAAACGTGGTTTGAGCCCCAGTTGCTTGCCCATCAGTTGCATGAACTCCGGGTCGAAACCGGCCGGGGTCTTTTGCTCTAGGTAGGTGTAAGGCGGGTAGGTGAGGTCGGAGCCGATGGACAGCTCGCCCGGTTTCAGGGTGCCCTTGATTTCCGCAGCCGACAGCAGCGGCGTCACGCACGCCAGGGTGATCGCTAGCGCCAATGTGCGCAGGGTGTTCTTGCCCGTCAGACCTTTTTGCATGTTCGTCGCCTCGGTTGCTGGATGCAGGGAGATTTGGATTGTTCAACAATCCTGTATTAGCTAGTAAGCGGTTATCGTGCCAACTAATGACTTTTTCAGGTTTTTGATGGGTTTTGACGCGTGAGACAGCCGTTTTTTGCAAGCGCGCACCCCAATTCGGGGCAATTCGTTACCGGGCGCCACGTTGTGAGGCAGGCATTTCGCGGACCATAAAGGACGCACTTATTGATAAAGTGCCGATTCGAAACCATGAGTGAACAGCAATGACGTCGACCTCCCAACGCCGCTCAACCCTGATTGCCTTGTTGGTCGCCGTCACCTTCTTCATGGAGAACCTCGATGCCACCGTGATCGCGACCGCGTTGCCGGACATCGCCAAAACCTTCGGCGTGGGCGCGGTGGACGTGAACATCGGCATGAGCGCCTACATGCTCGCCGTCGCGGTGTTCATTCCCATCAGCGGCTGGCTGGCCGACCGCTTTGGCTCGCGGCGGGTATTCGGTTGGGCAATCGTGCTGTTCAGCCTTTCGTCACTGCTGTGCGGGTGGAGCGACAGCCTGCAGACCTTCGTCGCCGCGCGCGTGTTGCAGGGCATCAGCGGCGCGATGATGGTGCCGGTGGGGCGCCTGGCGGTGCTGCGGGCTACCGAGAAAAAAGACCTGGTGCGGGCGATTTCATTCATCACCTGGCCCGGCCTGGTGGCGCCGATACTCGGGCCGCCCGTGGGCGGGTTTATCGTTACCCACGCGTCCTGGCCGTGGATTTTCTACCTCAACCTGCCGCTGGGCCTGCTGGCGCTGATTGCCACGCTGGTACTGATCCCCAAACACGACGAGGTCACGTCCCGCTCATTCGACTTCAGCGGTTTCCTGCTGGTGGGTGTCGCCAGCGCGGCGCTGTTGTACGGCGTGGAACTGCTCGGGCAAAGCCGTGGCAGCTTGTTGCAGGGCCTGTTACTCAGCGCTGCAGGCGTAATGCTCGGCGCCTTTGCCTGGCGCCATATGCGCCGGCATGCCCAACCATTGCTGGCGCTGGGTGTGGTGAGTGTGCGCACGTTCAGTGTGTGCCTGTGCGGCGGGTCGATTTTCCGGGTGGCCATCAGCACCTTGCCGTTCCTGCTGCCGCTGATGTTTCAACTGGCGTTCGGCCTTTCTGCATTCGATGCGGGGTTGCTGGTGCTCGCGGTATTTGCCGGCAACCTGGCGATGAAGCCGTTCACCACGGCGGTGATGCAGCGCTGGGGCTTTCGCTCGGTGCTGATGATCAACGGCATCCTTGGCGTGCTCGCGATTGCGGCCTGTGCGCTGCTGGACGAGCGCATGAGCTGGGCGCTGATCCTGTTCATTCTGTTCGTGGGTGGCCTGTCACGCTCCATGCAGTTCACCTTGTTCAACACCCTGGGGTTCGCCGATATACCCAAGGCGCAGATGAGCGACGCCTCAACCTTGTTCAGCATGTTCTTCCAGCTGAGCATGGCCATGGGCGTGGCGATTGGCGCACTGTTGTTACGTTTTGCCATGAGTTTTCACGGCAATACCGGGCAGGCCGCCACCGCCGATTTCCAGCTGACGTTTCTTCTAGTGGCGGTGATCGCCGGCGTGGCGCTGCTGGATAACCTGCGGCTGCCGCCCCAGGCCGGTGAGTCGGTTTTGCAGCGAAAGTGAACCCACGATACCTTCGGGGTATGAAGCAACACCTATTGAATATTGGACGGCTTGCGTCCCCCGCATCACTCTGCGGTGAAGTACATACGCAGGGCCCATAACAATAAAAGGCGCAACCATGACCGTGCTATTGAGTGAGCGCAGCCAGATTTTCGACCGTGCAGATGCCTATGCCGTGTCCGACTACGTCAACCAGCATGTCGGCAGCCACTGCATCCGCCTGCCGCCCAAGGGCCGCCCGCAGGCAAGCATCAGCCACCGGACCTTTTCCAGCCTGGACCTGTGCCGCATCAGCTACGGCGCGCCGGTGCGGGTGACCTCGGTGGCGCTGGAAACCATCTACCACCTGCAGATCCTGCTGCACGGCCACTGCCGCTCGAGCTCCCGCGGCGAAGAACAGGTGTTTGGCCCCGGCGAAGTGCTGCTGATCAACCCGGATGACCCGGTAGACCTGACCTATTCCGCCGACTGCGAAAAATTCATCGTCAAGGTGCCCGTGCGCCTGCTGGAAAACGCCTGCCTTGAGCAGCACTGGACGTTGCCGCAGCCGGGCATCCGTTTTGCGGCGCCGCGCCACGCACTTGCCGAAATGGGTGGGTTCCTGCAATTGCTGGGGCTGATCTGCCATGAGGCCGAAAACGCCGCCGAACCCGAAGTGCAGGGCCTGTACGAGCGCATTGTGGCGAACAAGCTGTTGGCGCTGCTGGCCAGCAACGTCCTGCGGGTGATTCCGCGACCGGATCAGGGTGGGGGCTTTGAAGCCGTGCGTCAGTTCATCGAGGAGCACCTGGCCGACGACATCAGCGTCGAACAACTGATGGCCATCGCCAGGGTCAGCGAGCGTTCGTTGTATACCTTGTTTGAACGCCAGGTCGGCCTGTCACCCCGTGACTACATGCGCCAGCGCAAGCTGGAGCGGGTGCACGCCATGCTGCAACTGGCCACGGCGCGCAGCGTGACGGAGGTGGCGCTGGATCATGGGTTTGTGCATTTGGGGCGGTTCTCCGAGGCCTATCGCAAACGCTTTGGCGAGCTGCCTTCGCAAACGTGGAAGCGCCGGCTCGCGCCAGGCGGATAACGAATTGCAGTCAGCGGATATTGAGGGGTAGGGCAAGCACATAAGGTGGGGGGGCCTGATACAAGAACAACCGAGGGCCTACCCCATGATCAGCACATTCGACCGACTCGCCCGACAATTGCGCGACTCCGTCCAGGAAGATCCCGCCACTGGGGTGTTCCGCTGCCGCCGCGACATCTTTACCGACCCCGACCTGTTTGCCCTGGAAATGAAGCACATTTTCGAAGGCGGTTGGGTCTACCTGGCACACGAAAGCCAGGTGCCGGAGATCAACGACTACTTCACCACCTGGATCGGCCGCCAGCCCGTGGTCATCACCCGTGACAAACACGGCACGCTGCACGGCCTGGTCAACGCCTGCGCCCACCGTGGCGCGATGCTCTGCCGCCGTAAACAAGGCAACAAAGGCTCGTTTACCTGCCCTTTCCACGGCTGGACCTTCAGCAACGCCGGCAAGCTGCTCAAAGTGAAGGACGCCAAGACCGGCGCCTACCCCGACAGCTTCGACTGTGACGGCTCCCACGACTTGAAACGCCTTGGCCGCTTCGAAAACTATCGCGGCTTCCTGTTCGGCAGCCTCAGCGAGACGGTGCCGGAGCTGAGCGACTACCTGGGTGAGACCCGGGTGATCATCGACCAGATGGTCGACCAGGCCCCGCTGGGGCTGGAGGTGCTGCGGGGCAGTTCGTCATATGTGTATGACGGCAACTGGAAGCTGCAGATCGAAAACGGCGCCGACGGTTATCACGTCAGCTCCGTGCACTGGAACTACTCGGCGACCATGGGCCGGCGCAATTACGAAGCCGAAGGCACGCGCACCGTGGATGCCAATGGCTGGTCGAAAAGCCTGGGCGGCGTGTACGCCTACGAGCATGGCCATATCCTGCTGTGGACGCGCCTGCTCAACCCCGAAGTGCGTCCGGTGCATGCCCATCGCGAGGCGCTGGCCGAGCGCCTGGGCCAGGAACGCGCCGATTTTATCGTCGACCAAACCCGCAACCTGTGCCTCTACCCGAATGTGTACCTGATGGACCAGTTCTCCACGCAGATCCGCGTGGTACGGCCAATCGCGGTCGACAAGACCGAAGTCACGATCTATTGCATGGCGCCCAAGGGCGAAAGTGCCGAGGAACGCACCACGCGCATCCGCCAGTACGAAGATTTCTTCAACGTCAGCGGCATGGGTACACCGGACGATCTGGAAGAGTTCCGCGCCTGCCAGACCGGCTACCAGGGTGCGACCACCTTGTGGAATGACCTCAGCCGCGGCGCCAAACAGTGGGTCGAAGGCCCTGACGAAAACGCCCGGGCCATGGGCATGAATCCGCAGCTCAGTGGCGTCAAGACCGAGGACGAAGGCCTGTTCGTGCGCCAGCACGCCCACTGGGCCCAGAGCCTGCAACGCGCTATCGAACGGGAGCAGCAAGGCTTGATCGCGACGGACAAGGAGGTGCTGGCATGAGTGCTTCCCGTGACCGCCTGTTGGACTTTCTGTACCGCGAAGCCCGCCTGCTGGATGACCGCCAGTGGGATGAGTGGCTCGAATGCTATTCACCCAAGGTCGAGTACTGGATGCCGGCCTGGGACGACCACGACACGCTGACCGAAGACCCCCAGAGCGAAATCTCGCTGATCTATTACCCCAGCCGCGACGGCCTGGAAGACCGGGTGTTCCGGATCAAGACCGAACGCTCCAGCGCCAGCACCCCGGAGCCGCGCACCGCGCACCTGATCACCAACCTCGAAGTGCTGGCCGACGACGGGCAGCACGTGGAGTTGCGTTTCAACTGGCAAACCCTCAGCCATCGCTACAAGACCACGGATACGTACTTCGGTACCTCGTTCTATCGCCTCGATATCCGCGCCGAACAGCCGCTGATCACGCGCAAGAAGGTGGTGCTGAAAAACGACTACATCCATCAGGTCATCGATATCTACCACATCTGAGGACACGCCCATGACGTACTCCATTGCCCTGAACTTCGAGGACGGGGTAACCCGTTTCATCGACTGCAAGGTGGGTGAAAAGGTCCTCGACGCGGCCTTTCGCCAACGTATCAACCTGCCCATGGACTGCTCCGACGGTGTGTGCGGCACCTGCAAATGCCGCTGTGAAACCGGCGCCTATGATTTGGGCGACGACTACATCGAAGACGCCCTGAGCGAGGATGAAGCCGGCGAACGCCAGGTGCTCACCTGCCAGATGGTGCCGCAGTCGGACTGCGTGATTGCCGTGCCGGTGCCTTCCGGTGCCTGCAAGACCGGCACCGCGCAATTTGCCGCGACGGTGGCGAGTATTACCCGGCATGCCGATGCAGCATTGGAAGTCAGCTTCGAACTGGATCAGGCGCCGGTGTTCCTGCCGGGGCAATACGTGAATATCGGCGTCCCCGACAGTGGGCAGACCCGCGCGTATTCCTTCAGCAGTCGCCCTGGCGACAAACGCGCGAGCTTTTTGATCAAGCATGTGCCCGGCGGGTTGATGAGTGGCTGGCTGGAGCGTGCCCAGCCGGGCGACGCGGTGCCGATGACCGGGCCGCTGGGCAGTTTCTACCTGCGCGAAGTGGCGCGGCCACTGCTGTTGCTGGCAGGTGGTACGGGGCTGGCGCCGTTCCTGTCGATGCTTGAAGTGTTGGCCGAGCGCGAGGAAACCCGGCCGGTCACGCTGGTCTACGGCGTGACGCGGGACCAGGACCTGGTGATGGTCGAGGCGCTGGAGGCGTTCGCCCAACGCCTGCCCAACTTCGGTTTTGTCACCTGCGTGGCCGACCCCCAGACCGCGCACCCCCGGCAGGGGTATGTCACCCAGCACATGGCCGCTGACGTGCTGAACGATGGCGACGTGGATGTGTACCTGTGCGGGCCGCCACCGATGGTCGACGCGGTACGCCAGCACTTCAAGAACCAGGGTGTCACCCCCGCCAGCTTCCACTACGAGAAGTTCACCCCCAACACCATCGTCACCGGCGACGCCGCCTGAGGAATCCCCCATGACTCCACGTTTCAACACCCAGGTTGCGCTGGTGACCGGCGCCGCCCAGGGCATCGGTCGGCGGGTTGCCGAGCGTTTGCTGGAAGAGGGCGCCTGGCTGGTGGCCGTCGATCGCTCGGAACTCGTGCATGAATTGCAGCATGAGCGGGCGCTGATCCTCACCGCCGACCTGGAGCAGCATGCCGAATGTGCCCGTGTGATGGCCGCTGCCAAGGCACGGTTCGGGCGTATCGACATCCTGGTCAACAACGTCGGCGGGACCATCTGGGCCAAGCCCTTCGAGCACTACGCCGAGAACGAAATCGAAGCCGAGGTGCGCCGCTCGCTGTTCCCGACCCTGTGGTGCTGCCATTGCGTGTTGCCCTACATGCTGGAGCAGGGCAGCGGTGCCATCGTCAATGTCTCGTCCGTGGCCACGCGCGGAGTGAACCGTGTGCCGTATGGCGCGGCCAAGGGCGGCGTCAACGCCTTGACCGCGTGCCTGGCCCTGGAGACCGCCGGCAGCGGCATTCGGGTCAACGCCACCGCACCCGGTGGCACCGAGGCGCCACCGCGGCGGATCCCGCGCAACAGCCAGCCCCAGAGCGACCAGGAGCGCGTCTGGTACCAGCAGATCGTCGACCAGACCCTCGACAGCAGCCCGATGAAGCGCTACGGCAGCATCGACGAACAAGCCGGCGCGATTCTGTTTCTGGCCTCTGATGAGGCCTCCTACATCACGGGCGTCACCTTGCCGGTAGGAGGCGGCGACCTCGGCTGACCCAGCGCCGTACCTGCAGACACTGACTCACAACAACAATAATGAGAGCACTGCCATGCGTACCCATGACGTCAATTCGATTATCGATAATGCCCATTTCAATCGTTTCCACTGGCTGGTGGTCAGCCTGTGTGCTGTGCTGTTGATCTTTGACGGTTATGACTTGTTCATCTACGGCGTGGTCTTGCCGTCGATCATGAAGGAATGGGGACTATCGCCCCTGCAGGCCGGCGCTCTGGGTAGTTATGCGCTGTTCGGGATGATGTTCGGCGCGCTGGTCTTCGGCAGCCTGGCCGACAAGTTCGGTCGCCGCAAAGGCATCGCCATCTGCTTTGCCTTGTTCAGCGTCGCCACGGTGATTAACGGTTTTGCCAGCAACCCGACTGAGTTCGGAATCTGCCGGTTTATTGCCGGGCTCGGCTGTGGCGGCCTGATGCCCAATGCGGCCGCACTGATTACCGAATACGCACCGAAGAAAATGCGCAGCATCCTGATGGCGGTGATGTTTGGCGGGTACTCGCTGGGCGGCATGCTGTCGGCCGGCGTGGGGATTTTCATGCTGCCGCGTTTTGGCTGGTCGTCCATGTTCTTCGCCGCGGCGATCCCGCTGCTGCTGATGCCGTTGATTGTGTACTGGCTGCCTGAGTCCATCGGGTTCCTGATTCGCCAGGGCCGCAATGAACAGGCGCGTGAGCTGCTCAAGCGCCTGTCGCCGCAGACCCGGATCGACCCGCAAGACCAACTGCTCGTCAGCGCCGGTAAAGGCAAGGGCGCTTCGGTGCTGGAGTTGTTCCGCCACGGCCTGGCCTTGAGGACGGCGGCGATCTGGATCGCGTTTTTCTGCTGCCTGTTGATGGTCTACGCCCTGAGTTCCTGGCTGCCCAAACTGATGGCGGGTGCCGGTTACAGCCTGGGATCGAGCCTGTCGTTCCTGCTGGCGCTGAATTTTGGCGGCATCGCCGGGGCGCTTGTCGGTGGCTGGCTGTGTGACCGGCTTAACCTGGTGAAGGTGGTGATCGGTTTCTTTATCGCCGCGCTGCTCTCCATCAGCCTGCTGGGTATCAAGAGCCCGATGCCTGTCCTGTACCTGCTGATCTTTTTTGCCGGCGCCACCACCATCGGCACGCAAATCCTGCTGTACGCCGGCGCCGCACAACTATATGGCTTGAACATTCGAGCCACCGGCCTGGGCTGGGCTTCCGGTATCGGTCGTACCGGCGCCATCGTCGGCCCGCTGCTGGGCGGCGCGCTGATGGGGATTGAACTGCCGCTGCACCTGAACTTCATGGCCTTTGCCATCCCCGGGGCCATCGCCGTGCTGGCAATGACGGCGTATGCGCTGAATGAACGTCGGGGCCGGCAGGAGGTGATCGCCGCCCCGGCGCAGTAACTGTCGATAACAATAACTAAGAGCAACGACATGAACACACAACGTATCTGGCTATCCCTGTTGGGCGTGCCCCTTGCGGCGACGGCGGCCGAGGGCGGGTTTTTCGAGGACTCCACCGCCACCTTGCAGGCGCGCAACTATTACTTCAGCCGCGATTTCTCGGACATCGTCGGCGCCAACAAGCAATCAAAGGCAGAGGAGTGGGGCCAGGGTTTTATCCTGACCTATAAATCCGGCTACACCCCGGGGCCCGTGGGCTTTGGCCTGGATGCCCTGGGCACCCTCGGCCTCAAGCTCGACAGCAGCCCGGACCGCACCAATACCGGCCTGCTCCCGGTCAAGGGCGACGGCAGCGCCCCGCATGATTACAGCCGTTTGGGCCTGACCTTCAAGGCCAGGTTTTCCAGGACCGAATTGAAGGTCGGCGAACTGCAACCGAACCTGCCGGTGCTGGCCTTCAGCGATATCCGCTTGCTGCCGCCGAGCTATCAGGGCGTGAGTGTCAGCTCCGGCGAAATCGCCGGCCTTGCGCTACAGGCCGGGCACTTGACCACCACCCGCCTGCGCAACGAAGCCGGCGACGAGAAAATGATCGCCATGCTCGGCCATGTGCCGCAACGCGGCGCTGAAAGTGATGGGTTCAACTACGTCGGCGGCGACTACGCCTTCAACACCAACCGCACCAGCGTCAGCTACTGGCATGGCCAACTCAAGGACATCTACCGCCAGGACTTTGTCGGCCTCAAGCACAGCCAGCCAATGGGTGAGTGGACGCTCGGCGCCAACCTCGGCTACTACGATGCCCGGGAAGACGGCGACAAACTGCTTGGCAAGATCGACAACCAGGCGTTTTTCTCGCTGCTGTCGGCCAAGCATGGCGGCCATATCTTCTACGTCGGTTATCAAGCCATGTATGGCGACAGTGCCTTCCCGCGGGTCTTCGCCAACATCACGCCGCTGGGCAACGAAGTACCCACCTACGAGTTTGCCTACACCGACGAGCGCTCCTGGCAAGTGCGGTACGACTATGACTTCGTGGCGCTGGGCATTCCGGGGCTGACCACCACCGTGCGTTATATCACCGGTAACAACGTGACCACCGGCGCGGGTTATGAAGGCAAGGATCGCGAGCGCGACCTGGATATCGGCTATGTGGTGCAAAGCGGCACATTGAGCGGCCTGGGCATTCGGGTGCGCAATGTCATGGCCCGTTCAAACTACCGCAGCGACATCGACGAGAACCGGCTGATCCTCAGTTACACCTGGAAGCTGCTTTAAACCCCGCCCTGGCACGTGCCCATGACCTGGTAGTGGACGGTATGGCTGGCGCCCTGGCTGTCGAGATACACCATGGTCGCCGGTTCTACCTGGCAACTGCCCGGCACGGGCGTGATTGAAACAACGTGTTGGATATCCAGCGCTTCATTGCTGCCGGCCGCCATGGCGCCGGCGGCGGTGAAAAACAGGAGCAGGCTGAGCCATTTGATATTCATGATGAGTTCCTCTGTGAGTAGGGTTCATTTTAGTGATTGCCGCAGCGGGATAAAGACAGGAACAGGTGAATGACTCGTACGTATCACGTAGCAATCGAGGGGCAATGTTGATGGATTTGCTCAATGGCATGCAGGTGTTTGCCCGGGTTGTCGACACTGGCAGCTTTGCCGCAGCGGCCGAGGCGCTGGACCTGTCCGGGGCACACGTATCACGGTTGATCTGCGAGCTGGAAAAACACCTGCAGACCCGCCTGTTGCAACGCACCACCCGGCGCCTGGGCCTTACCGATTCGGGCGAGCGCTTTCTGTTGCGCTGTCGCGACATTCTTGAAGACGTCAGGGAAGCCACGGCAGAAGCCAGCGGCGCGCACCTCAACCCGCGCGGGCGATTGCGGGTGCATTGCATGAGCGGGTTGGGGGTGCTGATCACGCCGCTGATTGCCCGCTACAGCGAGCAATACCCGGACGTGTCCATCGAGTTGACCCTGTCCCAGCACAACCCGGACCCGCTTGAAGAGGGTCACGACGTGGTGATCTCCATCGCCCATTCGTTGCCGGATTCGGCGCTGGTCAGCCAGACGATCGGGCAGTTGTTCAGTGTGCCCTGTGCGGCACCGGGGTATCTGGCCCGGTACGGCGTGCCCGAGCATCCGCAGCAGTTGATGCAGCATCGACGGTTGCATCTGCAGGATTTCCAGGAGGATGCGTGGTTGTTCAAGGGGCAAGAGGGCGAGATTGCGATTTCGCCGGGTGACACCTTCAGGACCAATGTCGCGGATGCGATGGTCAAGGCGACGCAGGAAGGCATGGGCATCAGTCTGTTGCCGTTTTTCAGTGCAAGCGCGGCACTGCGGGAAGGTTCGCTGGTACGGCTGTTGCCCGACTATCGGCTAAGGGAGCGCAGCATTTTCGCGGTGTATCCGTCGAGGCGTTTTTTGGATGCCAAGGTGCGCACGTGGGTCGCGTTTTTGCAGGTGCAATTGCCGGTGTTGCTGGCGGAGCAGGTGAACGTGATTGAGGCTCCCCGAGGCTAGCGCGTTGCAGTACGACGGATATAACGCGCCGGCGACGAGCCCAGCGTCTTGCGAAACATGCTGATGAACGAACTGACCGACTCATACCCCAGCGCCTCGGCGGTCCGTTGCACCGATTCGCCCTCGGCCAGGCTCTGCAAGGCCACGATGATTTGCCATTGCTTGCGCCATTGGCCAAATGTCAGGCCGGTCTCACTCTTGACCAGCCGCGCCAGGGACCGCTCGCTCATGGCGACCTGGCGTGCCCACTGGGCCATGGTGCAACGGTTTGACGGGTCCTGGGCCAGGCCGCGGGCGATGAAGCGCAACTGCGTAGCAGCGGGGAGCGGCAGGTACAACTGCTCCGAAGGAGCCAGTTCCAGTTGTTCAAGGAGCACGCTCGCCACGCGCGAATTGGCAGAGGCAGGCGGATAATCCTGGGGCTGGGCGCTCAGGTGCAGGATCAACGCCAGGACCAGCGGCGAAAGCACCAGCGTGCAGCATTTCTCCGGTAGCGCGGCGGCGCCGGGCTCGACAAACAGATAGCCGATCCTGCCGTTGGCGGTCACCCGGTTGCTGTGGGCGATACCGCCCGGAATCCACACGCCGAAGCCCGACGGCACCATCCACACGCCATCCTCTACGGTACACACGATACCGCCGTGATACGCCACCACCAGTTGGCCTTTGCGGTGGCTGTGCACGGGGAATTCGGTGTCGTTGCGCTGGCTGCCGAGCATCAACGCGACGGCGGGCTGATCAAAACTGTCCAGTTCGAATTGATCAACGCCCTGGAGCTTCATCTCGCCCATGTTGCACCGCCTCGATTGTCTGAAATTGATTATATTCTGGCAGCATACTCAATATCGGCACGACCTTGCAGTCCCTACCATCTTCATCAAGGCGATCAAGGTGATTGCCGACTGCGAGATTCAACCGATGCTCAGCGAAATCACGATTGCCCACCTCTACATTCCTCCGTTCTTGCTCTACGTCGGCGTTGCAGCCCTGGTGTACGGGCTACTGGAGCGGGCCCTGCGGCGCTGGCTGGATTGGGCCTGGCACCCCAGCCTGGCGCGTTTCTTTGTGTCGCTGATCGTGCTCTCGACCTTGGTTCTGAGCTTTTGAGGGCAGCGCGATGATCATCAAACACATCCTCAAGACCCTCGTCACCCTGGTGCTCGGGCTGGCCGCATTGCTGTTCTGCACGCAACTGTGGCGTGCCTATGAGTTGGCCCCCTGGACGCGGGACGGGCGTGTCAGCGCGCAAGTCATCCGTATTGCCCCCGAGGTGTCCGGCCAGGTCGAACACCTGCTGGTGGGTGACAACCAGTGGGTCGCCAAGGGCGCGTTGCTGTACCAGATCGATCGCAGCAGCTACTTGCTTGCCCAGCAACAGCGCACGGCCGAGCTTGCCGAGGCGCGCAGTGTTTTCGAGCAGCGCAGTGCACAGCTCAAACGCCGCAACCAGCTCGGCGATGCGATTGCGCGGGAGGAAACCGACAACGCAGCCCGGGACCTGGCGGTGGCCAGGGCGCGCCTGGATGCGGCCCGCAGCCAACTGGCCCATGCGCGGCTGGATCTGGACCGCACGACGATTCGTTCGCCGGTCGACGGCTATGTGACCCAGTTGCGGCTGCAGCCGGGTGACTACGCGGCAGCGGGCGAGACCAATATCTTTGTGGTCGATAGCCATAGCTTCTGGGTCACCGGTTACTTCGAGGAGACCAAGCTAGCCGGTGTTCGGGTGGGGGCTGCGACGTCCATCAAGCTGATGGGTTTTTCACCGCTGCTCGAAGGGCATGTGGCGAGCATTGGTCGGGGCATTGCCGACGGTAACGAGCTGCGCAGTAACAGTGGTTTGCCCCAGGTGGCGCCTACGTTCAGCTGGATACGCCTGGCCCAGCGCGTGCCCGTGCGGATTGAACTGAACAAGGTGCCGCCCGGTGTGGAGTTGGCGGCGGGGATGACCGCCAGCATCGAGGTTGCCGAGGAGGGCACGGCGCCGCGCTGGAGGCTGGTGCAATGGCTTCAGGCGTTCATGTGATGCTCCGTGCACTGCGCATGCTGGGGGCATGGGAAGCTGCTACCTCGGGCTATGTGCTGCGTAGTCTTTTGGCGGCCTCATTGGCCCTGTGGCTGGGGTTCCAATTACACCTGGATTCGCCGTTCTCGGCCGCCTCAACCGTGTTGTTGCTGATCCATCCGCTGCAGGGGGCAGTGGTTGGCAAGGGCTTCCACCGGGCACTGGGCACCCTGGTGGGGTTGGCTGTGGCATTGGTCCTGACCAGCCTGTTCGCCCAGCAAATGCTGCTGTTTATCCTCGGGATCGGGGTATGGCTGGGCCTTTGTGTCGGCGCCATGACCGTGTTTCGGCACTACCAGGCCACGGCGGCGGTGGTCGCCGGCTACACCGTTTGCCTGGCCCTGGGGCCCGCCATCGTCGCGCCACAGCAAGGTTTCGAACATATCGTCGGGCGGGGCACAGCCGTTGTTCTGGGGGTGTTGAGCCTGAGCCTGGTGGCCACATTATTCAGCCGCAAGACCGTCGAGCGCACACTGACCATGGCACTTCGCGACGTCTCGTCGCGCACCCTGCGGTTATTGGCCGTGCGGTTTGACGGCGGGCCGGCGCGTGCGCAGGACCCGCTGGCCATCGATATCAGCAAAGTGGACGACCTTCTCGGGATTGGTCGGGGCGAGTCGGTGCTGATCCGCGCCAGGCTGGCGACCCTGCAGGCAGGACTTGCGTATCTGCATGCCGTGGTGCTCGACGAATGCGCGATACCTTCGCACGCTGGAATCGGCGCACAGTTGCGCCAGCTGGCTGAATCCATGCCCGGGTTTTGCGTGGCGGCCGATCGTGTCCGGGAGCTGCAAGCCAGCCTTGAACCAGGCGCGAGCCAGCGGCGTCTGAATGAACCATTGGCCGAACTGGCCAGCGCCTTGTCGAGTTTTGCCTGCCTTGAGCGCGCGCCCCTGCCGCCGGCCCGCGCCGTGGGGTTTCACCGACACTACGGCGCTGCACTGCGTAACGGTGTGCGAGCGTTGCTGGCCACGCTGGCGACCGGTGCTGTCTGGTACCTCACCGGCTGGGACCAGGGGCCAACCTTGCTGGCCGTACTGGGTCCGTTCTGCACCTTGCTGGCCACCAGCGCGGCGCCCGAGCAAGGCATTGCGAGCCTTGCCAGGGGAACCTTCTACGCAATCCTGGCAGCGGCGGGGTGCAAGTTCCTGCTGTTGCCGCACATCAGCGGGTTCGGGTTGCTCACGGTGGTGCTGGTTGCGTTCTGGGCGGTCGGGATTCATGCCACGACCCGGCCGCGCCATGCCCTGCAAGGCGTCGCCTACCTGATTACGTTCAACACCCTGGTCGGTACTGCCGGGACCGCCCAATACGACTTCGCTGACTTCGTGAATCAAGCCCTGGCCTGGATGGTGACGCTTGCTATCTGCCTGCTGGCCTTCCAGTTGCTGCCGGGGAAACCCGCCAGCCACGCCGACGTCCTGAGGACCGCGCTGCACAAGGACACACGCCGGTTACTGCGTCACGGGCACCGCATGGATCTTCTGAAGTGGCAGGCCACGCAACAGCACCGGATGGTTGCCCTGCAAGCGCTGTCGGGCGCCGATGAGGCCGGTGCCGTCTCGCTTCAACTGGGTCGACAGTTAAGGTTGCTGCACCGCAAGACACGCGACCTGGAGCCTGATTCGTCAATCGCCAGGTGTGTGCAAGCGGGCGATCGGCGTATTGCCAGATATGCCTTCGATTCAGCGATCAGCGCGGCCCAGGCCCGGCGTACGTCGAGATCACTGTTCCGCCTTGGTGCCCTCGACCTGGCTGCTTGTTACCGGGATTTGGCGGGGTTGCTCGACCAATACCAGCGTGCCGATATCCGAACCAGTTTCAGCTAAAACAACGAAGGTGAGATGAAATGAAGCAACTCCTTATCTGGACGCTTTTCGGGATGATTGTGTCTGTGCCAATGGCGGTGCAGGCATCGGACGGGGCTGAGGCGCTGGCCCGCTGGCAACAGCAATTCAAACAAGAGCAAAAAAAGCTCGCCGAGCACCGGGCGCCTGGCCGTGATTCAAGGCCCAAGGCCGATCGCCAGCGATGAGCCGGTTCCCGGGGAATTGCAATCTGTTCAGAGCGAAGTGACGAGTTCGGTGTGATGCCCGGCGGTGCTGTTGCTTTATAGGCTGTCCGGGTCGCCGAAGAACATCTGAATCCGCGACCTTAACCACCGTTCCCCCGGATCATTGTCCTGGGACCCACGCCACGCCATGTGCAATTCAAAGGTGCGCACCGGCAGTGGCGGCTCCTCAGCCCGCAAGCCACCCGCTGAAGTCAACGCTTCAGCGGCATAGTCCGGCACGGTCGCGACAATATCGGTGCCCGCCAGCAACGTCCCCAGCCCATTGAACTGCGGCACAGCCAGCACGACATGGCGCTTGCGGCCCAGTTTTTCCAGTTCTTCATCCAGAAACCCGCTCAAATCCCCGGCAAATGACACCAGGGCATGGGGCCGGGCGCAGAAGTCATCCAGGCTCATGGAACCCGGCATGCTGTCGGCCCGCAGCAGCATCGGCTTGCTGCGGCGCAATACCTTGCGCTTGGCGTTGGCCGGCAAATCGGTGGTGTAGCTCACGCCGATGGAGATTTCGCCGGAGGCCAGCAGGCCGGGCATCAGGATGTAGTTGACGCGGCGCACTACCAGCACGATGCCGGGGGCTTCGGCCCGCAGGCGCTTGAGCAGCAGCGGCAGCAGGGCGAATTCGACGTCGTCCGACAGGCCGATGCGGAATACCGCGGTGCTGGTGGCCGGGTCGAATTCGGAGGCGCGGCTGACGGCCGTGGAAATCGAGTCCAGGGCCGGGGAGAGCAGGGCGAAGATTTCTACCGCACGGGCCGAGGGCTCCATGCTGCGTCCGGTACGCACGAACAACGGGTCGTCGAACAGGCCGCGCAGGCGTGACAGGGCTGCGCTGATGGCCGGCTGGCCAAGGAACAGTTTCTCGGCAGCGCGGGTCACACTGCGCTCATGCATCAAGGTTTCGAATACGATCAACAGGTTGAGGTCGACACGACGCAGGTCGTTACGGTTCATCTTGTGTCCCAGGCGGCGTCAGTAAACTTGACGGGAGCGGTCATATAAGAACAATGACCGGCATGAATCTTACGGGGAAAGGCTGGTACTCTGCACCGGCTAATTCAGTTTTCCTACATGGCTTGGCACCTTTTCCGTATGTGCGGAATCAATGACAGGCATGTCGACTATTAACGGCGACCGGTGGTCTTGCCCCGAAAGCCCAGATAGAGTTCATGGCAATAGAGGTTACTTTGACGAGGTTTGCGATGTCCCGCACGATCCGTTTTCACAAGTTTGGTCCGGCCGAGGTGCTCAAATGCGAAGAGCATGCAGCCGCTAAGCCCGCACCGGGCGAAGTGCAGGTGCGCGTCGAGGCGATTGGCATCAGCTGGTACGACATTCTGTGGCGCCAGAACCTGGCGTCGTCCCATGCCCGCTTGCCTTCCGGCCTTGGCCATGAAATGGCCGGCGTGGTGGTGGCCGTTGGCGAGGGTGTCGACGACCTGGCGGTGGGTGACAAGGTCGCCAGCTTCCCGGCCGAGAGCCCGAATGACTACCCGGTGTACGGCGAACAGATCGTCCTGCCGCGCTCGGCGCTGACCCGCTACCCGGATGTCCTGAGCCCGATCGAAGCCAGCGTGCACTACACGCCGTTGCTGATTGCCTACTTTGCGTACATGGACCTGGCGCGGGTCAAACCCGGGCAATTCGCCCTGGTAACGGACGCCAGCCACTGTGCCGGCCCATCGTTTGTGCAGCTGGGCAAAGCCTTGGGGGTGCGGGTGATTGCCGCCACCAAGACCAGTGATGAGCGCGAATACCTGCTGTCCCTCGGGGCGGAAAAGGTGATCGTTACCGAAGAACAGGACCTGCTGATGCAAGTCAACAAGTTCACCGACAACCGCGGCGTAGACGTGGTGTTCGATGGCTTGGGTGGCCCGCAGATGTCGTTGCTGGGTGATGTGCTGGCGCCGCGTGGCAGCCTGGTGCTGTACGGCCTGCAAGGTGGTAACCAGACGCCATTCCCGGCCTGTGCGGCGTTCCAGAAGAACATTCAGTTCTTTGTGCACTGCATCGGCAACTTCACCGGCAAACCGGAACTGGGCATCATCCAGGACCAGGTGGCCTTGCAGCGAGCCTTGCGTGACATCAACCAACTGACCGCCGACAAGGTGCTGGTACCGCTGAAAACCACGGTATTTCCGTTCAGCCAGTTCGTTGAAGCGCACCGCTATATGGACGAATGTCCGTGCCGTGAACGGGTTGCCTTGCAGGTAGAAACTGTTTGATCTGTGGGAATATTCTCAAGCGAGTATTCCTGCCCCCGGGCGCATGGGGCAAATGCGCCATTTGACAGGACTTAACCTGCCCACCGCTTGAATCGGGATTTCAGCACTTCAGCCCGATAAACCAGATGTATGCCCCTGACGCCGCCCTGAATCCCAGCGCGGCGTTGTCGTGTCTGCACACTCGATACCCCATGCAAGCCCCCATCTGAACCGGTTTTAGCCGGCGTTCTGTATCTGTTAATCATTATTCAAGTGCCGATAATTGCCCCGTCACTTTTATCTCAAGGATTGAGCAATGATTGAATATATGAAATCACCCCGTACATCCGTCAAGCCCAATAATGTTTCCCATGGCTGTTTTGCCGGAACATCAATATTGAAGTGGGTTATGTCGGATGCTTCTCTAGTTTGTAAGTTAAAGCAGCGTAGGAAGTTGTCAGAGCGTTCCTAAGACTTTCGGTTTGGGCTGCGTGCCCCTTGGCTTGGCGCCTTTTCGGGACTGGAAGCCCCCAAAGGCAGGCTTGGCAGGTAGGGCCCGGTGCTAATCTCCATTGAATGTCACATGTTGTAACGCCCCTACAGAAACAACAGGTCAGGCAAATGCCGTCAACGATTGCCCGAAACTGATATTTCAACTCAGGTAGTAGAACTATGAGCGCTATTCACGAACAAGCCATGAACTATGTCTATCAACAAGTATTGCAACGCTTGATAGGGCATTTCTCTCGAACAGAACGTACCTCGCTCCAGTTATTGATTCAACGAATCGTGGTAGCGGCAGGCGGCATGGAGCGGATCGGTGAATACAAGGTGCTGGTAGCTCACGGCGCAGGCGCCGGCAGCAGCTATGTCCTGGCGTTGTTGCGGGCAGCCCAGCTGACGCTTGCAGGCCGGGCGCCGCGGACGTTTCAACTGCGGGTCGCGACCTTGCGCCATGCCGGCATGTCGCAAAATGCCCTGGACACGCTGCATCGCGGCTACAGCGCGCTGTTCCTGCATGACGATGCGCGTGTCGAATTGCTGATGGTCGAGAATCAGGAAGTCTTGCCGTTCAACCACCTGCGGCCGGCCTCCAGTGCGGCGCGCGACACCAGCCGGCGCAATATGCTGATTGTGGGGCACCTGACTTCGGGAGATCTTCGCCAAACCCTGTGCAACGACGCCTACCTGGCCCTCGGTGACTTTTACCAGCGCGTCACCACCTGCAATGGCGGCGTGCACGCGCTGGTCAGCGGTGACTCCGCGCGCAAGCAGCGGGAGTACCTGGCGTGGCTGAAGAAGGCTGCGCTGGCGAGCGGTGCAGAGGTCCCGCCGCGCCAGCCCCTGGTGCTCAGCGGGCTGTTCGCGCGCATGGACGAGTGGAGCAACGCCTATTACTGCGACCTTTACGGCGAGCGTTACGCCGTCGCCGATAAGTCCGACACGGACAACCATCGCCACTTGGCCTATATCGGCGCTGCCGACCTTAAGGACGCGGCCGAATACTCCTCCGGGCCGCTGTTGCGTCAGTTCATGGGCTATGAACCGGACGAGTTTGGCTTTCATTTCAGCCACGCGAGCTATGCGAACCCGTTGCTGATGGCCCATCTGCGGGGCCTGCAGGCCGAGTGCCTGCGGGAACTGGATTACGAGGAGGGCGCACATGGCTTCATGCAGCAGGCCGCGCTGTTCATGCGGCGCAAGCAGATTCCCGAACACCTGATTGCCCAGGCAGCGACCCAGGATGGCCGAGCGCTGGCGGCCGACTACGCCCAGGCGCTGTTCCGATTGGATGAAAGCCAACTGAACTGCCTGATGTTTTCGCCGTTTATCCGTCACGGCGAGCGTCTCGAAAGCTTTTTGCGCCAATGCCACCCCGGCATGCTGGTGGCGCTCCCCGAGCTGCACAAGGCGCTGCAAGGCAAGCCGGTGGCCGAGATGCTGGTGCAATGGGCCATCGACACCAGCGGGTTGCCGATCGACCTGCTGCAACATCTCTATCGCAAGCGGCCAGCCACCGGCGTGCCGGGCATGGCCGAGACGCCACAGCAAGATGCTCCCGCCCTGGCAGCCTACCAACTGGCGGGGCGTTAAGCGGGTGGCGGCGGGTGACCAGCGATGAACCTCAGGGACGACCGGCAAACCGACTTCGCCTACCAGGCGGTGTATCGCTACATGATCAACCTCATCGGCGAGGTGGGCACGGATGCCCGGGTAAAACTGCCATCATTGCGGCAGCTGGCGGAGCGCCTGAATGTGTCGATCTCGACCATTCAATACGCTTATTCGTTGCTCGAGAAGGAGGGCCGGGTGTACTCGGTGCCCAAGTCGGGCTACTACGCCTGGCCGGTGTTGAATAAACCGCCAGGTAGCAGCGGTGGCGACCTGCTGGAGCGCCTCTATGCCAGTGCGCGACGTCCGGGAATGCGCGTGCTCAGCGCCGATGAGCCGGCACTTGCGGCGTCACTGGACGCAGCGCTGTTGCTGCTCGAGCGCGAACTGTTGCGGCATTACCCGCATCATCTGCAGCCATGGTCGCAGCCCTGTGGCGTGTGGGAACTGCGGGCGACGCTCGCGGCGCGCTATACCTCGTCGCCGACCCGTTGCTGGCAGGCGGACGAGGTATACATCGGCGCCGACTTGCGCGGGGTACTGGAAATCCTGATCGAGGTGCTGGGTCTCAAGGGCGCTGCGATCATCGTCGAATCCCCGTGTGACTGGCTGATCCTGCGGTTGTTGCAGGGGGCAGGCGTGAGGGTTCTCGAATTGCCATTCACGGCGGACGACGGCCTGGACCTGGCGTTGTTCGAGCAATTGCTCAGCACCGAGCCGGTGCAGCTGGCGTTGCTGTCATCCGGTGTCAGCCTGCCGTCCGGCGTAGTCCTGTCCACCCATGACCGCCTGCAGCTAGTGCGATTGCTGGACCAGCATGGCTGTTGGTTGTTAGAAAATGACAGCCATGGTGACCTCGGCTTCGGGCAGCCAATCACCGCGTTACGGGACCTGGCCAATCCCGAGCGGCTGATGGTGTTTTCCACGTTCGAGAAGATGCTCGGGCCGGAAGCGCCGTTTGGCTATTTGCTGTCGCGCCACCTCAGCGGCGAGCTGCAGCGCCAGTTCCTGTTGCGCGCATTCCGGTTGTCCTCTATCCGCCAGCGCGCGATTGCGCGGCTCTATCAAAGCGGGCGCATCGACCAGCATCTGCGGGAGTTGCGACCGCAACTCAAAGAGCAGGCCCGGCTCATGGGCCTGCGGCTGGACACGCATCTGGGCAACCAGGTGAGCTACCGAATGCCCGCCGCTGGCGCGACCTTCTGGTTGCGCTCAGAGGCCCCGGTGGATATGCGCCAGGTGTTCCAGCGCCTGCTCACCCGGCAGGTGGTGATTGCGCCGGGGGAGTTGTTCAGCCTCAGTGGCCTGCACTGCCAGCATCTGCGGCTGAGCCATGCCGTTGACGGCGCCCATAACCTGGAGAATGCCCTGGATGAGCTGGCTCTGGCGCTCAGGCAGGCACAGACCGGCACTGAATGAAATTTCGCTGATTGCTGTAGGATTTATAACGTCGCGGAGCAGTCCAAGTCCCAGTAAACTGCACTTTTTTCCGAATCCTTCTCTTTCCGAGGTTTATGCATGACTCTCAGTCCTTTTGCGGGCAAGCCGGCACCAGCTCAATTGCTGGTAGACATCCCGCGACTGGTAACGGCCTATTACACCGGCCAGCCTGATGCAGCGATCTCCACCCAGCGCGTCGCCTTTGGTACCTCCGGACACCGCGGCAGCTCGTTCGACCTCAGCTTCAATGAATGGCACGTGCTTGCCATCAGCCAGGCCATTTGCCTGTACCGTGAAGCCCAGGGCATCAACGGCCCGCTGTTTGTCGGCCTCGACACCCACGCGTTGTCCACCCCGGCCGGCGCCAGTGCGCTGGAAGTGCTGGCCGCCAATGGCGTGCACGTGATGCTCGCCGAAGGCGATGAGTACACCCCGACACCGGCGATTTCCCACGCCATCATTTGCTACAACCGCGGCCGCACCAGTGGTTTGGCCGACGGCATCGTGATCACGCCGTCCCACAACCCGCCACAAAGCGGCGGCTACAAGTACAACCCGCCCAACGGCGGCCCGGCCGACACCCACATCACCAAGTGGATCGAAGCCAAGGCTAACGAACTGCTGGCCAATAAGCTGGCCGGGGTCAAGCGCATCACCCATGCCCAGGCGCTGAAGGCCGACACCACTCATCGCCACGACTACCTCAACACCTACGTGGCCGACCTGGTCAACGTCATCGACTTCGATGCCATCCGCAACGCTGGCTTGCGCCTGGGCGTCGATCCGCTGGGCGGAGCAGGGGTGCGCTACTGGTCGGCCATCGCCGAGCATCACCGCCTGAACCTCGACGTGGTGAACACCGAAGTGGATTCGACCTTCCGCTTCATGAGCGTCGACTGGGATGGCCAGATCCGCATGGACCCGTCCTCCAGCTACGCCATGCAGGGGTTGATCGGCCTCAAGGACCGTTATGACGTGGCCTTCGCCTGCGACCCGGACCACGACCGCCATGGCATCGTGACGCCGTCCGGTGGCTTGCTGGCGCCGAACAACTACCTGGCCGTGTCCATCGACTACCTGTTCCAGAACCGCCCCGAATGGCGCGCTGATGCTGCGGTGGGCAAGACCGTGGTCAGCAGCGGCTTGATTGATCGCGTGGCCAGGCGCATTGGCCGTCGCCTGTACGAAGTGCCGGTGGGCTTCAAGTGGTTTGCCGATGGCCTGTTCGACGGTTCGCTGGGTTTTGGTGGCGAAGAAAGTGCCGGCGCCTCGTTCCTGCGCAAGGACGGCAGCGTGTGGAGCACTGACAAGGACGGTTTGATCCCGGCGCTGCTGGCGGCGGAAATGACCTCGCGCAAAGGCCAGGACCCAAGCCAGATTTATCGCGGGCTGACCGATGCACTGGGTGAGCCGTTCGCCATTCGGGTGGATGCCAAGGCGACTCCGGCGCAGAAGGCCTTGTTGGGCAAGCTGTCGCCAGACCAGGTGACGTCCACGCAGTTGGCCGGGGAAAGCATCCAGCAGATCCTCAGCCACGCGCCGGGCAATGACCAGGCGATCGGCGGGCTGAAAGTCATGACTGAAAACGGCTGGTTCGCCGCACGGCCATCGGGCACCGAGGACATCTACAAGATCTACGCCGAGAGCTTTATCGGCGAAGATCACCTCAAGCAACTGGTGGAAGAGGCCCAGGTGTTGGTGGACGGGGCGATCTCGGCTAACTGATACCCAACCTATGACTGATTAACCTGTGGCGAGGGAGCTTGCTCCCGCCGGACTGCGCAGCAGTCCCATTTTTGGGGGCGCTTCGCACCCCAGCGGGAGCAAGCTCCCTCACCACATTCAAGCTCGGTCAGGCGAGGTCGACCAAGACGATCTCGCTGTCCTCAACCGCTGTCACCCGCAATACCTGCTCATCCTCAACCGCCACACCGTCTCGAGCTTGTGCACGCAAGCCATTGATTTCAATCACCCCGGTGGCTGGTACCAGGTACGCCCGGCGTCCGTTGTCCAGCCGATACTCGGCACTTTCACCGGCTTTCAGGTTTGCCGCTACCAAGCGTGCATCGGCCCGAATCCGCAGGCTTTCGCTGTCTCCGGCCTTGCCACTGGCCAGGGTCACAAACCCTTCGCGGTCACCCTTCGGAAACGGCTTAGCGCCCCACGACGGCGGCAAGCCGGCCTCATTGGGAATGATCCAGATCTGGAAAATCTTGGTCGGCGTAGCTTCCAGGTTGTACTCACTGTGGGCGATCCCGGTGCCGGCGCTCATTACCTGGACGTCGCCGGCCTCGGTGCGGCCCTGGTTGCCCAGGTTGTCGGCATGGCTGATGGCGCCTTCACGCACATAGGTGATGATTTCCATGTCCCGGTGCGGGTGCTGCGGGAAGCCGGTGCCCGGTGCGATGAGGTCATCGTTCCACACCCGCAGGTTGCCCCAGTGCATGCGCTTGGGGTCATGGTATTCGGCAAACGAGAAGTGGTGGTGAGCGTCCAGCCAACCGTGATTGGCGCCGCCCAGGGTGTTGAAAGGTCGAAGTTCAAGCATGATCGTCTCCTGTGGATGGGAGCCATCATCCAGCAGCGCCAGATCGATAAAAAGCGTAAAAAATGCTGGATTCCTATCGAATGCTTCGATGCCGATGCTCAGGACTTGTCTTCACTTCATCGCCTAACTGCATGAGCGCAAAGCAATTGGCTGGAACTGTGGGGCATTTGCGGCGACCATAGGGCTCTTGTCCGAGTTAAAGCATCGCAGGAGTCCGCGTGCCGCAACACACCCCCGATCTGCCTCCCGAACTGCGGCCACTGGCCGAAATGCCCCTGTTGAAACGGCTCGCCGCCCGATTATTCGGTCACGGCCTGACGCGCCTGCGGGCACAGCACCGTTTCTCATGGCTGCATGGCCAGGCCGACGGCTTTCGCAGTGGCCACACGGCCGGCGTGGAGTATGGCTATAAGGAAGGCAAGGCGGATGGTATCGAAGAAGGCCGCCAGGTCCTGCTGATTCGTGACTTCCGGCCGGATGAGCACACTGCGCCGGGTGTTGACGACAATCTGTTCGATGATTGGCGCCTGCCGCTGACCGCCGAGTTGAAAAAACGCATCAAGGCTGATGTGGCGCGCCTGCTGCCGGCCCATGCCCAGCCGAGTGCGGCGCAATGGAAGATGATTTTCAGCGATACGCCGTCCACCTCGGTGATCGCCGGCGCCGGCGCGGGTAAATCCACCTCGCTGGTGCTGCGTATCCTGCTGCTGACCCATTACCTGGGCTTCGAGCTGAGCTCGATGACGGTGGTGACCTTCACCCGTGAGTCGCGCAAGGACTTCATCAATAAGCTCATGGAAATTCTCGCCTTGTGGGGCCAACCCCTTGGTATGAAAGACGCGCAAGCGGTGGTGCGGACCTTTCACTCACGCATCCTGCCAATGGTGCGCAGCCTGCCGGGCCTTGAGCGGCTGCAGGCGTTCGAGAACCTCAATGCGCGGACCGAAGCGGACTTTGATGAGGCCGACAGCAACCCTTTCGAATTGCGGATCAACGACGCCCAGCGCCAGCAACTGAATGCCTGCTATCACCGGCTGCATGGCCGCCATGAACGCTTCCGCGAACTGATCGCCCCGCTGGCGCGCCATGCCCTGCAACTCAAGGAGCTGGAGCGCGATCACCCGGACGTGCAAAAACGCGTGGCGGTGACCGAACTGGCGGCCAAGCGCGATGAAGAACTCTGCGATGTGATCGAAGACCTGTGGTTTCGTGCCGGCGCCTGGCCGATCAAGGGCATCGAGCCCAATCGCCAGACGTTCGATATCAACGGCGCGAAGTTTCACTGCCATGGTTACATTGCCGAACTGGATGCCTGGGTCGTACTGGGCTTCGACCCGCGGGAAAATGCCCAGGTCAGTCGACCCGGGTCCAAGCTGTCGGTACGTGCCGAATGGGCGGTAAAGCGAACCCTGTTTCAAGCTTTCTGCCGTAAACCATTGATATGGCTAGAAAGCTACGAGTCTTCCAAGCGGCTTTTAAGCAGCCTGGCAGGTGACGCAACAGCGGGCCCGGGCTTCGATTATAAGGTCAAGGGCGAGCTGGGTTCGGCACCGTTGCTGGACAGCTTTGTTGCCGCCGCCGGGTTCATCGAGAACCTCGGGCTGGATGTGCCCACCGCCGTGGGCAAGATGAGTTTTGCCAAGGATGATCCAGACCGTTTTTACTTCGAGGCACTGAGCATTTTCTGGAAGGCCCTCGAAGATCACTTGCTGGACCAGTCGCCACCGGTCATGACCTACAACCGGATGTTCTCGCTGTTTGGCGAAAACACCCCGGAGAACCTGAAGTTGCTCAGCGACCCGCTGCTACGGCCGATGTCGCACCTGATGATCGACGAATTCCAGGACGTATCGCCGCAGATCGTCTCGTGGATCCGGGCCAGCTTGCGGGAGATCCGCAGCCGCGGGCCGGCCATGCACGTGGGGCGCGGGGCCCAGCGCTCTTCGCTGTTGTGCGTGGGCGATGACTGGCAGTCGATCTATGGCTGGCGTGGCAGTTCGCCCAAGTATTTCATGGAGTTCAACAAGGAGTTCCCGTCACCCACGACCACCCGGGTGATGCTGGGCGAGAACTACCGCAGCCATCAGCACGTGATCGATGCTGCCGAGCACATTGTGCGGGCGGCCCCGGCCATCAGTGGCAAGAAAGCCAAGGCCAGTGGAACCGCGAAGGAGTTGGTGCCGGTCACGGTGCGTGACCGTGACGATGCGGCGCTGGGCCAACAACTGCTGGCGCACTATCAAAAGGGTGATTCGGTGTTAATGCTGTATCGAAAAAGCAGCGATAAATCATTGATGCAAGAGCATATTCAGTCGGTAGTTAATGTGGATTCTAGTTTGCCGTACGGCAGCCGCCGGCTCAAGCAACTGACCTATCACAGCGCCAAGGGCTTGCAGGCGGATGCGGTATTCCTGCTGGGCGACTGCCAGCACTTGACCAGTTCGCCGTACAAGAACCAGGTCTACCGCATGGCAGGACTGGGCAAGGACGGCGATACCGAAGCTTACGACAGCGCGCAGAAAGACGAAGTGCTGCGCCTGGCCTACGTGGGCATTACCCGGGCGGTGAGCCATTGCTATTGGTATGTCGACGGCCAGGATGGCCAAGGGGTGAATGTGCCAAAGGCTTCGGACCGGGTTGCCGGGGACAAACCGTTTTTTGACGACCAGCGCATCAGCAAATCATAAGGGGTGACGTTGAATCCTGTGGCGAGGGAGCTTGCTGTGGCGAGGGAGCTTGCTCCCGCTGGAGTGCGCAGCGCTCCCAGGATTTTGGGGCTGCTACGCAACCCAGCGGGAGCAAGCTCCCTCGCCACAGGATACCTGCTTCTCCAGATCAAGCCCGCAGCGACAGCGGCGGCACAAACGACTCCAGTTCATCCTCAACCGCCTCGATGATCCGCTCCACGTCCGCAGCGTTCATCACTGTGGCGCAAGGGATACCGGCAATTGCAATCAGGGTTTCCCCGCTGGCGCGGTCGAACAGGCGGGCGATCATACTGCCGGGAGCATCCATGCTCGCCTCAAAGCCCATGGGATGAAAGTGCCAGCGCATCAACTGGCAGGCATTGGGGAATGTCACTTTGTTCATGTTGCCCACCTTGTTCATTGAGCGCTTCCTTTAGCTCGCTGCAGGGGCGCCATGACCGTCACTGGTCCTGGCCGTCGTGAGCATTAAAAATAGCATTCGTTCGCATCGGGCATGGGAGTTTTTTCGTCCCGTCCGGCAGTTGTTTTCAATAACGTTGATATGGGTCACGTGCTGCGTGGTATTAAGCGAAAGGCCATTAGTCGGAAATATCAAATGGCCGTTGAGCGGGTACGGGCAGTTGGGCAAGCTGCCTCTTTTTTCACCGGCGTAGAGCGCTCAATGCAAGACATCATTCCGGATGACTCCCAGAAAACCCAAGCTACGGCCAAGCTGGTACTGCGTCACCATCTGTGCTGGCGGGATCGGGACCTGGATGGAGTGATGTCGTACTACCATCCGGACATCCAGTACCACGATTTCTTCCAGAACCGCGTGGTGGGTGCCGGCGAGCTGCGCGAATACCTGCAAGCCAGCATGCCCCGTGGCGCCGACGAAGCGATCGAACACACCGACCGCATCCGCGCCGACGGCGACACCGCGCTCATCCAATACCGCATCACCTTGCGTGGCGGCCAGGGCCTGGTGTCGTTTCGCACCAGCGAAGCGATTACCGTGCGCGATGGCTTGATCTGGCGGGTCAACGAGTACGCCTCCCTGGTCCACGAGCAGTCTGCCAGCCGCCGCGAGACCACACGCCCGACCGTCAGCCGCCTGGGCCTGTCGCCGCAGCAATTGAGCTACATGGCCAACGACCTGCAACAGTACTTCGAGCGCCAGCAACCCTATCTTGACCCGGAACTGGACCTGCAACGGGTGGCGAAGGAGTGCGGGTATAGCCGCAACCAGATTTCCTACCTGTTGAACCAGGTGCTGGGGCAAAGTTTTTATCGCTACGTCAACCAGGCACGCCTCCAGCATTTGCTGGCTGCACTGGAAATGGCCGCGCCGCCGATCCGCATCGACGAACTGGCGTTTGCCGCCGGCTTCAATTCGACGTCGGCGTTCTACAGCAGCTTCCGCCAGCACACCGGCCAGTCGCCCAAGGCCTACGTCAAACAAATTTCCCTGCGTGCACGCGCGCAAGACAGCCCCTGAGGCCAGGCTCTAGGATCACTGCCATCGAAGTGTGGTGGTGGAGCTTGGCATGCCTGCATGGCGCAATATCAGTTTATGGATGGACCAGCTGGACGAGCCGCTGCTGGCACGCGCGTCCCTGGAGCAGGACCTGGACGTCAACGTGGCCATCATCGGCGCCGGCTACACCGGGCTCTGGACCGCGTATTACCTGAAGCGCCAGGCGCCCGAGCTGAAAATCGCAATCATCGAGGCGCAAACCGCCGGGTTCGGTGCCTCGGGCCGTAACGGCGGCTGGCTGATGGGCAACCTGCTGGGAGAGGACCGCCTGTTGGCCGGCCTGACCCCGGAACAGCGCCGGGCCTCGTTCGACCTGCTGCACGCCATCCCCGACGAAGTCGCGCAAGTGATCGAGCGCGAAGGCATTGACTGCGACTACCGCAAGGGTGGTGTGCTGTATTGCGCCGCGCGCTACCCCGAACAGGAAGCCACCCTGCGTGCGTACCTGGCCAAACTTCACAGCCAGGGCCTGACCGACGACGATTACCGTTGGCTTGGCCCGCAACAACTGGCCGAGCAGATCCGTATCGCCAAGCCTTATGGCGGCATCTATGCACCCCACGTTGCCACGATTCACCCGGCCAAGCTGGTGCGCGGCCTGGCGCGGTTGGTGGAGCGGATGGGCGTCAAGATCTACGAAAACAGTCCCGTCACCCATTGGCAGTCCGGCAGCCTGCGCACGGACAAAGCCTCGGTGCGCGCCTCCTGGGTGGTGCCGGCGGTGGAAGGGTATGCCACCACGCTGGCTCCGCTGGGGCGCTATCAGTTGCCGGTGCAAAGCCTGATCGTTGCCACCGAGCCGTTGCCGGCCAGCACTTGGGACGAGATCGGCCTGAATCGTGGCCAGGCGTTCGGCGAGAGCAGCCGGCAAGTGACTTACGGCCAGCGTTCGGCGGACAACCGCCTGGTGTTCGGCGCTCGCGGGGGTTATCAGTTTGCCGGCAAGTTGCGACACAACTTCGATCTCACCGACAGCGAAGTCGAACTGCGTCGCTACCTGTTCAGCGAACTGTTCCCGCAGCTCAAGAAAGTCCGGATCACCCACGCCTGGGGCGGCAACCTGGGCATGTCCCGGCGCTTCAAGCCGCACATGCTCTGCGATCACGCGGCAGGCATCGCCCTGGCCGGTGGTTACGGCGGCGAGGGCGTAGGCGCCAGCAACCTCGGTGGCCGCACCCTGGCGGACTTGATCCTGGGGCTCGATACGCCGTTGGTTCGCCAGCCATGGGTGATTCAGCCGGGCCGGCTGGACGGGCTCAAGGCCTGGGAACCGGAACCCTGCCGCTGGCTGGGCTACAACGCGATCATCCGCAGTTTTGTGCATGAGGACCAGGTGTTGGCCAACCCCAATACCGCCCCGTGGCGCCGCAAACTGGCCAGCGGGGTTGCCGGGTTCATGGAAGGTTTCATGCACTAAGTCGTTTCAATCACCACAGGTATGAACATGAGCATTACCCAGTTCAAAGACACACTCAGCGCCCATTTGCCGGACTCCTCGCCCGTCGCCGTGCCACTGGGCACACCAGTCGCGGTGGCCTCGACCTTGAGCGTGGAACGTAGCGACGGCGTCGAAACCGGCATCTGGGAATGCACGCCCGGGCGCTGGCGCCGGCAGATCAAAGCCCAGGAGTTTTGCCACTTCATCCAGGGACGCTGCACCTTCACCCCCGACAACGGGGAAATGCTCCACATAGAAGCCGGCGACGCACTGATGTTGCCGGCCAACAGCACCGGTATCTGGGATATCCAGGAAACCGTGCGCAAGACCTATGTATTGATCCTCTGATTCTTTGATCTTTGATCGCCTGCCATAAAAACAGCCCTAAAACCGCCAGGAAATCGAACCATGAGACCCATTGCCCTGTTGCCGCTGGTATTCGTCGCCACCCTCAGCCAAGCCGCCGAGACGGTGAAGATCTACAACTGGTCGGACTATATCGCCCCCGACACCACCAGGAACTTCCAGAAAGAAACCGGCATCGGTTTCACCTACGACGTGTACGACAGCAACGAAACCCTCGACGGCAAGTTGATGACCGGCAAATCCGGCTATGACGTGGTGTTCCCCTCCAACCACTTCATGGCCCGGCAGATCCAGGGCGGGGCGCTGAAGAAACTCGACAAGAGCCAGTTGCCCAACTGGAAAAACCTCAACCCGGTGCTGCTCAAGGCCCTGGAAAACAACGACCCGGGCAACGCCCACGGCTTCCCGTACCTGTGGGGCAGCACCGGTATCGGCTACAACATCGACAAGGTCAAGGCGGTACTCGGCGACAACGCCCCAGTGGATTCCTGGGACCTGATCTTCAAGCCCGAGAACATGCAAAAACTGCAGAAGTGTGGCGTCGCCATCCTCGACAACGGCCCGGAGCTGCTGCCGGCGGCGCTCAATTATCTGGGCCTGCCGCACCACAGCAAGAAGGCGGAAGACTACAAAAAGGCCGAGGACCTGCTGATGAAAGTGCGGCCATACGTGGCGTATTTCCATTCCTCGAAATACACCGCCGACCTGGCCAATGGTGACATCTGCGTGGCCGTCGGCTTCTCCGGCGACATCCTCCAGGCCGAAAGCCGCGCCAAGGAAGCCAAGAATGGCGTGAATATCGGCTACAACATTCCCAAGGAAGGCGCCGCCATCTGGTTCGACATGGTCGCCATGCCCGCCGATGCCCCGGATGAAAAAGCCGGCTATGCCTTCATGAACTACCTGCTGCGCCCGGAAGTGATGGCCAGCATCACCAACTACGTGCACTACGCCAACGGCAATGCCGCGGCGGACAGCCTGGTGGACCCGGCAATCAAGAGCGACACCAAGGTGTACCCAAGTCCGGAAATGATGGGCAAGTTGTTCGCACTGGAAGCAATGCCACTGAACATCGACCGGATTCGTACGCGGGTGTGGAACACCATTCGTACCGGGCGTTGATGATCGTTCCCACGCTCCGCGTGGGAATGCATCCTGTGACGCTCCGCGTCACGACTTCAAAAGCGCATGCGGAGCGTCCAGGGCGGCGTTCCCACGCCGCGGAATCAAGGATTCTCCAAGTCATGCCCCAACGACTGGATAAACAACGAAAACAACTCCGGCTGCGACGAGATATCCAGCTTGGCATACAGGTGCCGGCGGTGAACCTTGACCGTATCCGGCGAGATATTCAGCCGTTCGGCCATGGCTTTTGACGAAAACCCACGCAACACCAATCGCGCTATTTCCAGTTCCCGCTCCGACAACACGCCACAGCCGAAATGACTCAACGCGTCCCGTATCTGGCTGGCCATTTCCGCCGGCGCGGCCACTCGCTGGGTGCTCTGCTGCCAATGCTGCTGCATCAACGGCAACACCCAGGCCGCGAGCATGGTCATCAACCCCGTTTCCTCGCCGGTAAACAACCGCTGCATCCCCAACGACAGCGATAACGTCCCCGCACCCGGCAATTGCAGGATGAATTGCACCTCGTCTTCCAGCACGTTGTCGTGGAAGTAATTGAGGAAGTATTCACTCTGGCGAAAATGATCCGGCGCCACTTCCTCAAGGCGGTACACGCCACTGGCATACCCCTCGCGACACGCCTGGAAAAACGGGTCCAACAGGTACAAGCCATTCAGATAAACCAGCATCGACGCCGGTTTGCTGCTCGGTTGTGCGTCGTATTCTTCCAGCGCTTCGGGCGGGCCATCGGCGGGGTAGAAGATCGCCAGGGCATTGTCGAAGGGCAGGCATTGGTGCAGCAACAGCACCAGTTGCTTCCAGAAACGCCCGGTGCCGATCTGTGCGACGGTACGCCCCAGGCCCGCGTGCATGCCGACTTCCCTGAACAGGCTCATGTGCAGCTCCACGCTAAGGATTCAGGCCGCAAGGGTTCGACTTTTGCCCGGCGGCGTCAAGGGGAGTACTCCAATAGGGGAATTGGCCGATCTACACAGAGTGTTTAAGTTGGCCGTCAGTCAGTGGGGAACATACCCTGCGCCGCTTCACCTTTTCGTTTCTGCCTCAAACCAAGAACAATCAAGAGGATAACGATATGAGTGCTCCTTCCACGCCCGACGGCGTGCTGAAACCCACCCTGAGCGTATTCGATGTAGTGGCCATCACCGTCTCGGCGGTCACCCCGGCCAGTTCAGTGTTCGTGATTGCGCCGTTTGCCATCCAGCAGACCGGCAGCGGGGTGTTCCTGGCCTTTGTGATGGCCGCCTTGCTCGCGCTGATGTTCGCCTTTTGCTACGCCGAACTCGGGCGTGCCCACAACAGCGCCGGCGGCGAATACGTGTATGCCAAGCGGGTGTTCGGCGGCATGGCCGGCTACGCGACGTTCCTCACGGTACTGGTGATGCTGCTGTTTATCCCGCCGGTACTGGCCACCGGGGCGGCGACTTACCTGAATAACGCCCTCGGCACCCAATTCGATTCGCAAACCGTGGCCCTGGTGATTGTGGTGTGCAGCTACGCCCTGGGCATCCTCAATATCAAGCTGAATGCCTGGATCACCGGCACCTGCCTGCTGCTGGAAGTGGCGGCGTTGCTGGTGATCGTGTTTATCGGCTTTGGCAACCCGGTGCAGCCGGTCAGCGTGCTGTTGCAACCGCAAATCGTCGAGAACGGCGTGCTGCACCTGGCGCCCTGGGCGCTGGTCATCGGCGCGGTGGGCATCGGCCTGTTCTCGTTCAATGGCTACGGTCCCGCCGTATTGCTGGCCGAAGACATGAAGTGCGGCGGCAGGGGCGTGCACAAGGCAGTGTTGTGGTCCCTGGGCCTGGTGGTGGTCATCGAGCTGGTGCCGATCACCGCCTTGCTGATCGGTGCGCCATCCCTCAGCGCGATGATCAGCAGCCCCGACCCGATCGGCTACCTGCTGACCAGCCACGGCAACGAAACCCTGTCGCGGCTGGTCAGCGCCGGGATCTTCCTGTCGGTATTCAACGCCATCGTCGCCATCGTCATCCAGATTGGCCGGGTGGTGTTCAGCAGCGGCCGCGATGCGCTGTGGACACCCACCATCAACAAACTCTTCACCCGGATTCATCCACGCTGGGATTCCCCGTGGTTGGCTACGCTGTTCCTGGCGGTCCCTTCGGCATTGCTCAGCTTCAGCTCCAACCTGGCGGACCTGACGTCTTTCAGCGTGCTGCTGATCATGCTGGTGTACCTGATCGTGGCGTTGAGCGCGTTGATGAGCCGGGTGTTGCTGCGTGACCGCGAGCACCCGTATCGCATGCCGTTGTGGCCGGTGCCGGCCTTGCTGGCGGTGCTGGGCGCCGGCTACCTGTTGGTGACCCTGGCGATTGCCGCCTCGGTTCGCGACATCATGATTATCATCGGCCTGTTGGCACTGTCGGTGATCCTGTATTGCATCAGTGGCCGGTTGAGTCCGGCGTTTCAGAAATTGTAAGGAGTGGTTATGCGTGCACGTCAATTGGGCATCACCTTGGGACTGGGTACGCCCGGTGAGTTGAATGCCATCACCGACGTTCCAGGGGTTCGGGTCGGCCACAGTACGATCAAGAGCCGCATCGACGGCAAACAGGTACGTACCGGCGTGACGGCGATCCAGCCCCGGGCCGGTGCCGCGCGGTATCAGCCATGTTTTGCCGGCTACCACGTGCTCAACGGCAATGGCGACGCCACGGGCCTTGAGTGGATCAGCGAATCGGGGTTGCTGACCACGCCGCTGGCGATCACCAACACCCACAGCATCGGGATTGTGCGCGACACGCTGATCGCCCTGGAGCGCGAAAGCCTTGAAGACCCTGCCGTGTACTGGTGCATGCCGGTGGTGATGGAAACCTACGACGGCTTGCTCAACGATATCTGGGGCCAGCACGTCGGCCCGGAGCATGTGCGCGAGGCGCTGGCCAACGCCGAATCCGGGCCGGTGGCGGAGGGCGCCGTGGGCGGCGGCACCGGGATGATCTGCCATGAGTTCAAGGGGGGCATCGGTACCGCGTCACGGCGCTTGCCGGCGGAGCAGGGTGGCTGGACCGTCGGTGTGCTGGTGCAGGCCAACCATGGCAAGCGCCAGGAACTGCGCGTGGATGGTTACCCGGTAGGCCGGCAATTGATGGACATCCCGTCACCCTTTGCCGATCGCGGCACACCCGGCATGGGCTCCATCGTGGTGATCATCGCCACCGATGCGCCGTTGCTGCCCCATCAATGCCAGCGCCTGGCACAACGCGCGTCCATCGGGATTGCGCGCACGGGTGGCGGTACCGAGGACTCCAGCGGGGACCTGTTCCTGGCGTTCGCCACCGGCAATCAGGATTTGCCGGTGGCCGACTACGGGCGCAAGGGCTCGCCCCTCAGCACAGCCCTGCAAATGGTCAATAACGACCACATTTCACCGCTGTTCAGCGCGGCGGCGGAGGCCGTGGAAGAGGCGATCATTAATGCCATAGTGGCCGGCGAAGACATGACCACCGACCAGGGTGTGCGGGTGCCCGCGCTGGATGCCCACACACTCCTGCAGGCATTGCGCCAAACCGGCTGGCGCGGCCAGTAAGTAAACTAAGTCTTGTCCCGGTAATACGGGACAAACACTTAAATAGTGGCTATTCAATACTAACAATGACACGGTGACACTTTCTTAGTGCACCTCAGTCAATACTTTGGATCCATTCGTGGCTAAATGTCTTTAGGAGTATTTAATATTTAAATAGCTGGATTTTAATAACGCGCTATTTACCAGTGTTTGCAGGTTTTGTTCACCGGCCCAACTTTATCCTTGGATAAAAACCGCTGGACGAATGATTTCAGGTTGTGTCAGTTTTCTTTCGCCTTCAAAAGGGGCGAGTGATCGGACTTACTCGCCAGAGTGGGTCCGGTCGGACAAAAACTGTTCCACTTGCAAACAAGGAAGTACGTTTATGTCAAAAGTAAAAGACAAAGCTATTGTGTCGGCGGCTCAAGCAAGTACCGCTTACACCCAGATCGATAGCTTTAGCCATCAATACGACCGCGGTGGCAACCTCACGGTCAATGGCAAACCGTCGTTCACCGTTGACCAGGCCGCCGACCACCTGCTGCGTGAGAACGCCGCGTACCGGGACGTGGATGGCAACGGCAAGATCGATCTCACCTACACCTTCCTGACTTCGGCTTCGAACGCGACCATGAACAAGCATGGGATCACCGGGTTCAGCCAGTTCAACACCCAGCAGAAAGCACAGGCCGTACTGGCCATGCAATCCTGGGCCGATGTGGCCAATGTCACCTTCACCGAGAAAGCCTCGGGCGGTGACTTCCACATGACCTTCGGCAACTACAGCGGCGGCCAGGACGGCGCAGCGGCCTTTGCCTACCTGCCAGGCACCAACGCCAAGTACAACGAAAGCGGCCTTGACGGCACTTCCTGGTACCTGACGAACAACAGCTACACGCCGAACAAGACCCCGGACCTGAACAACTATGGCCGGCAGACCCTGACCCACGAAATCGGCCACACCCTGGGCCTGGACCACCCTGGCGACTACAACGCCGGGACCGGCAACCCTTCGTACAAAGACGCGGACTATGGACAGGACACGCGTGGCTACAGCGTCATGAGTTACTGGAGCGAGAGCAACACCAACCAGAACTTCAGCAAAGGCGGGGTAGAAGCCTACTCGTCCGGCCCGCTGATCGACGACATCGCCGCGATCCAGAAGCTCTACGGCGCCAACTACAACACCCGTGCCGGTGACACCACCTATGGCTTCAACTCCAACACCGGGCGTGATTTCCTCAGCGCCACTTCATCGGCCGACAAGCTGGTGTTCTCGGTGTGGGACGGTGGCGGCAACGACACCCTGGACTTCTCCGGTTTTACCCAGAACCAGAAGATCAACCTCAATGAAACCTCGTTCTCCGACGTTGGCGGCCTGGTGGGCAACGTTTCCATCGCCAAGGGTGTGACCGTGGAGAACGCCATCGGCGGTTCGGGCAACGACCTGCTGATCGGTAACGCAGCCGCCAACGTCCTCAAGGGCGGTGCCGGCAACGACATCATCTTCGGCGGCGGCGGTGCAGACCAGCTGTGGGGCGGCTCAGGCAACGACACCTTCGTGTTCGGCGCCAGCTCCGACTCCAAGCCGGGTGCGGCCGACAAGATCTTCGACTTCACCTCGGGTTCCGACAAGATCGACCTCACCGGCATCACCAAAGGTGCAGGCCTGACCTTCGTCAACGCGTTTACCGGTCATGCCGGCGACGCGGTGCTGTCCTACGCTTCGGGTACCAACCTGGGCACATTGGCCGTGGACTTCTCCGGGCACGGCGTGGCGGATTTCCTCGTCACCACCGTTGGCCAGGCAGCCGTCAGCGACATCGTGGCCTGATACACGCGTAAAGGAGGGTGGCGCACACGCGCCGCCCTCTGCCCTTGCATCCACCCCATGAACGGGCGAAGGTGATGACGCTATTTCGCAGTACCGTGGCCTGGAGTTTCCAGGTGTTGCTTATGTCGGCAGGAGCCACAGCAATGGCAAGCAGTCTGGTTTTACCTACTTCCGCGCAGTTGGCCGGGCATTGGGCGCTGCATCAGCAAGAGCAGGTGTGCGCACTGGACTTGATTGAGCAGGCTAACGCGTTAGGGGGCGATGTGGAGTGCGCCGGACAATGGCTGGGGGAACCCCCCGTTAGTTGGACGCCTACTCCCGATGGTATTTGGCTGATGAATGCCGAAGGCACCGGCATAACCCATTTGAATCGCCAGAAAGAAGGCGAATATGAAGGTCGCGCAAAAACCGGCGCGGTATTGATATTGCAACGTGCACCGTAATAGTTCGTTATAACGATATAACCCGATTTTAATGTTTGCCCGCCCCTTATTGGGGCGCTCGGTAAACTATTGCGCGTCATTCGGCTCAGGGAAGATCAGGCAACATGGCGAAGACCACTCCCGTTGCACCACTGTTCAAGGCACTCGGCGACTACAAAAGTATTCTGATCAGTATTGGCTGTTTCACGGCATTGATTAACGTATTGATGTTGGTGCCGTCGATTTATATGTTGCAAGTCTACGACCGCGTACTGTCTTCACAGAACGAAACCACCCTGGTGATGTTGACGCTGATGGTGGTGGGGTTCTTCGCCTTTATCGGTGTGCTGGAGGTGATCCGCAGCTTTATCGTGATTCGCATCGGCAGCCAGCTGGAGCGGCGTTTCAACCTGCGGGTCTACAAGGCCGCTTTCGAGCGCAACCTGCAACGGGGCGAAGGCCATGGCGGGCAATCCCTGGGGGACCTGACCCACATCCGCCAATTCATCACCGGGCCTGCGCTGTTCGCGTTTTTCGACGCGCCGTGGTTTCCGATCTATCTGTTCGTGATTTTCCTGTTCAACGTGTGGCTGGGTGTCCTGGCCAGCGCCGGTGCAGTGCTGCTGATTGCCCTGGCGTGCCTTAACGAATACCTGACCAAAAAGCCCCTGGGTGAAGCCAGCGGGTTTTCCCAGCAATCCACCCAGTTGGCCACCAGCCACCTGCACAACGCCGAAACCATCCAGGCGATGGGCATGCTCGGCGCTTTGCGCAAGCGCTGGTTCAAGGTGCATTCGCAGTTTCTGGGCTTGCAGAACAAGGCCAGCGACACCGGTTCGATCATCAGTTCCCTGAGCAAATCCCTGCGCCTGTGCCTGCAATCGTTGGTGCTCGGCCTGGGGGCGTTGCTGGTGATCAAGGGCGACATGACGGCGGGGATGATGATCGCCGGTTCGATCCTGATGGGTCGGGTGTTGAGCCCCATCGACCAGTTGATTGCCGTGTGGAAGCAATGGAGTTCGGCCAAGCTGGCCTACCAGCGCCTGGACAACCTGATGCGCGAGTTTCCGCCCCAGGGCGAGCAGATGGCCTTGCCGGCGCCCAAGGGCAATGTGAGTTTCGAGCAAGTCAGCGCAGGCCCGCCGGGGCGACGTGTGCCGACCTTGCATCAAGTCAGCTTCAACCTGACTGCGGGCGAAGTGCTCGGCGTGCTGGGTGCTTCCGGCTCCGGCAAATCAACCCTGGCCCGCGTGCTCGTGGGCGTATGGCCAACCCTGGCAGGCACCGTGCGCCTGGACGGAGCCGACATTCACCGCTGGGACCGCGACGACCTCGGACCGCATATCGGTTATCTGCCCCAGGACATCGAACTGTTCAGCGGCAGCATCGCCGACAACATCGCGCGCTTTCGCGAAGCCGACCCGGATTTAGTGGTGCAGGCCGCCCAACAGGCAGGTGTGCACGAATTGATCCTGCGCTTGCCCCACGGCTACGACACCGTGCTCGGTGACGAGGGCAGCGGCCTGTCCGGTGGACAGAAACAACGGGTCGCCCTGGCCCGCGCGCTGTACGGCGGGCCACGCCTGATCGTGCTCGACGAGCCCAACTCCAACCTCGACACCGTGGGTGAAGCCGCCCTGGCCAGCGCGATCATGCAGATGAAAGCCCAGGGCAGCACGGTGGTGCTGGTGACTCACCGTTCCTCGGCGTTGGCCCCGGCCGACAAGCTGCTGGTGCTGAACGAAGGTCGTTTGCAGGCATTTGGTCCGAGCCAGGACGTGCTGCGCGCACTGTCCGGCCAGCAGGAAGCACCACGAGAAAAGGCCGGGGTCAGCCTCAGCCGTCAGTATCAAGCCGGAAGGAATCCAGGCGCATGAGCAGCGACAGCAGCATTCAAATCAACCGCGATTACGAACAGACCCATCCCGAGCACGACGCGCGTTTCTTCGCCCGCATGGGCTGGCTGCTGACGGTGGTCGGCGCCGGCGGGTTTTTCCTCTGGGCCAGTCTGGCGCCGCTGGACCAGGGGATCCCGGTACAAGGCACGGTGGTGGTATCGGGCAAGCGCAAGGCGGTGCAAACCCTGAGCCCCGGCGTGGTCAGCCGGATCCTGGTGCGTGAAGGCGAAGCGGTGAAACAGGGCCAGCCGCTGTTCCGTCTCGACCAGACGCAGAACCAGGCCGACGTGCACTCCCTGCAAGCCCAGTACCGCATGGCCTGGGCCAGCGTGGCACGGTGGCAGAGCGAGCGGGATAACCAGTCGACGATCACCTTTCCGCCCGAGCTGAGCGGCAACCCGGATCAAGCCCTGGCACTGGTCCTCGAAGGCCAGCGTCAACTGTTCAGTAGCCGCCGCGAAGCCTTTGCCCGGGAACAGGCCGGGATTCGCGCCAGTATCGAAGGCGCCACCGCGCAACTGAACGGCATGCGCCGCGCCCGCAGTGACCTGACCGCCCAGGCGCAATCCCTGCGTGACCAGTTGAACAACCTGCAACCCCTGGCCGACAACGGCTACATCCCGCGCAACCGGCTGATGGAGTACCAGCGCCAGTTATCCCAGGTGCAACAGGACCTGGCGCAGAACACCGGCGAAAGCGGGCGGGTGGAGCAGGGCATCCTCGAATCGCGCCTCAAGTTGCAGCAGCACAGCGAGGAGTACCAGAAGGAAGTGCGCAGCCAACTGGCCGACGCGCAGCTGCGCAGCCTGACCCTGGAGCAACAATTGACCTCCGCCGGTTTCGACCTGCAGCACAGCGAGATCAACGCGCCCGCCGATGGCATCGCGGTCAACCTGGGCGTGCACACCGAAGGCGCCGTGGTGCGTGCCGGTGAAACCCTGCTGGAAATCGTGCCCCAGGACACCCGCCTGGAAGTCGAAGGGCGCCTGCCAGTGCACCTGGTGGACAAGGTCGGTGCGCACTTGCCGGTGGACATTCTCTTCACCGCCTTCAATCAGAGCCGCACGCCGCGGGTGCCGGGGGAGGTGAGCCTGATCTCCGCCGACCAGATGCTCGACGAAAAAACCGGCATGCCTTACTACGTGCTGCGCACCACCGTCAGCAGCAGCGCCCTGGAGAAACTCCATGGCCTGGTGATCAAGCCGGGGATGCCCGCCGAGATGTTCATCCGCACCGGCGAGCGCTCCTTGCTCAATTACCTGTTCAAGCCGCTGCTGGACCGCGCCGGCTCGGCATTGACCGAGGAATGAGCATGAAGCCGATGTTCATCGCCTTGCTGCTCGCCTGCGGCAGCGCCCAGGCCGCCATGGGCCCGTTCGATGTCTACGAACAGGCCCTGCGCAACGACCCGGTATTCCTCGGCGCCATCAAGGAACGCGACGCCGGCCTGGAAAACCGCACCATCGGCCGCGCCGGCCTGCTGCCCAAGCTCTCGTACAACTACAACAAGGGCCGCAACAACTCCCAGGCCACCTTGCCCGACGGGCGCGGCGGCAATTATCACGATGACCGCAACTACAACAGCTATGGCTCCACGTTCACCCTGCAACAGCCGCTGTTCGACTACGAAGCCTATGCCAACTACCGCAAGGGCGTGGCCCAGGCACTGTTTGCCGACGAGAGTTTCCGCGACAAGAGCCAGGCGCTGCTGGTGCGGGTGCTGACCTATTACACCCAGGCGTTGTTTGCCCAGGACCAGATCGACATTGCCCGCGCCAAGAAAAAGGCCTACGAGCAGCAGTTCCAGCAGAACCAGCATCTGTTCCAGCAGGGTGAGGGCACCCGCACCGACATCCTGGAAGCCGAGTCGCGTTATGAGCTGGCGACTGCCGAGGAAATCCAGGCGCTGGATGAACAGGACGCCTCGCTGCGCGAACTCGGGGCGCTGATTGGCGTGCAGAGCGTCAACATCAACGACCTGGCGCCGCTGAACCCGAAGTTTGCCGCCTTCACCCTGACCCCGGCCAATTACGACACCTGGCACGAACTGGCGCTGACCAACAACCCCAACCTGGCCTCGCAACGCCAGTCCGTGGAAGTGGCGCGTTATGAAGTGGAGCGCAACCGTTCGGGGCACCTGCCACGCATCACGGCGTATGCCAGCTCGCGCCAGCAGGAATCCGACAGCGGCAACACCTACAACCAGCGCTACGACACCAACACCATCGGCATCGAAGTCAGCATGCCGTTGTATGCCGGTGGCGGCGTTTCGGCTTCCACCCGCCAGGCCAGCCGCGCCATGGAGCAGGCCGAGTACGAACTGGAAGGCAAGACCCGCGAGACCCTGATCGAACTGCGACGCCAGTTCAGTGCTTGCCTGTCGGGCGTCAGCAAGTTGCGGGCGTATCAAAAGGCGCTGACTTCGGCTGAAGCGCTGGTGGTCTCGACCAAGCAAAGCATCCTCGGGGGCGAGCGGGTCAACCTCGATGCGCTGAACGCCGAGCAGCAGTTGTACAGCACCCGTCGCGACCTGGCCCAGGCACGGTACGACTACCTGATGGCCTGGACCAAATTGCATTACTACGCGGGCAACTTGCGTGACACCGACCTGGCCAAGGTGGACGAGGCGTTTGGTCCTGAGAGCCGCTGATGCCTGGACGAGTGGTACTTGGTGCAAGGGAGCTTTGGTGGCATGGGCGCTTGTTTTGGCAAGGGAGCTTTCTGTGGCAAGGGCGCTTGTTGTGGCGAGGGAGCTTGCTCCCGCTGGGCTGCGTAGCGGCCCCAAGATCTTGGGAGCGCTGCGCACTCCAGCGGGAGCAAGCTCCCTCGCCACAGGTATTTCAACAATAAGAAAAGGGACTCTTCATGATCACTGGTTCACCTCGCTTCAAACCCTTCACCGCAGGCTCCTTGCTGCTGCTGTCATTGGCGGCCCACGGGCAGTACATCGAAGCCGGAAAAGTCGGCGACCCCGGCAGTTGGCGCACCGCCGAGTTCCAGAGCGACTGGGGCCTGGACCGGATGAAAGCCAACGAGGCCTATGCGAGCGGCATCACCGGCAGTGGCGTGAAGATCGGCGCCCTGGACTCGGGTTTCGACCCCAACCATCCCGAAGCCTCAAAAGACCGCTATCACGCGGTCACCGCCAGTGGCACCTATGTCGATGGCAGCCCCTTCACGACCACCGGCGCGCTCAACCCAAACAATGACTCCCACGGCACCCACGTGACCGGCACCATGGGCGCGGCCCGCGATGGCGTGGGCATGCACGGCGTGGCGTACAACGCGCAGATCTACGTCGGCAACACCAACGCCAGCGACAGCTTCCTGTTCGGCCCCACGCCAGACCCCAAGTACTTCAAGGCGGTGTACAGCGCGCTGGTGGATTCCGGCGTGCGCGCGATCAATAACAGTTGGGGCAGCCAACCCAAGGATGTCAGCTACCAGACCATTGGCGACCTGCACGCTGCCTATGCCCAGCACTACAACCGGAACACCTGGCTGGATGCCGCGGCCGATGTGGCCAAAGCCGGGGTGATCAACGTGTTCAGTGCCGGCAACAGCGGCTACGCCAACGCCAGCGTGCGTTCGGCCTTGCCGTATTTCCAGCCGGAGCTGGAAGGCCACTGGCTGGCGGTATCGGGCCTGGACAAGGCGAACAACCAGAAATACAACCAGTGCGGCATCGCTAAGTACTGGTGCATTTCCACCCCCGGGGCGTTGATCAACAGCACCATTCCCGATGGCGGTTATGGGGTGAAATCCGGCACCTCGATGTCGGCGCCCCATGCCACCGGCGCACTGGCGCTGGTAATGGAACGCTATCCGTACCTGAACAACGAACAGGCCTTGCAGGTGCTGTTGACCACGGCCACCCAGCTCAATGGCGCGGTCACCGACGCACCGACCACCCAGGTGGGCTGGGGCGTGCCGGACCTTGGCCGGGCGATGCACGGGCCCGGGCAATTGCTCGGGCCGATGAATGTCACGTTGGCGGCCGGGCAGGGCGATGTGTGGAGCAATGCGATCTCCGACAAGGCGCTGATCCAGCGTCAGGCCGAAGACAGCGCCGAAACCCTGGCCTGGCAGCAAACCCTGCGCGACAAGGGCTGGGAGAACGGCGTGGGCGCCGGCGCGAGTCAGCAGGACCAGACGGACTATGCCGTTGGCACTGCCCGTGCGGCAGCCGCGGCCCGGCGTATCTACGAAGGCAGCCTGACCAAGTCCGGTGCGGGCAGCCTGATCCTGGCGGGCGAAAACACCTACCGTGGCCCGACCACCGTGAATGGCGGCCGATTGGCGGTGAATGGCTCGCTGACGTCCGCGGTGACGGTCAATGACAGCGGCACGTTGGGCGGCTCCGGTCGCATCGCGGCGTTACAGGTCAATAGCGGCGGCACCGTGGCGCCGGGCAATTCCGTGGGCACCTTGCAGGTGGCCGGGGATGTAAACCTCGCCGCCGGCTCGACCTATGCGGTCGAACTCACCCCCACCACCAGCGACCGGATTGTCGCCACGGGCAAGGCAATCCTCGGCGGCGGCACCGTGACCCTGGCCCTGGAAAACAGCCCGACCCTGCTCAGCCTGCAACAGGCGGAAAGGCTGGTGGGGCGCCAGTACAACATCCTCCAGGCGGCTGGCGGGATCCAGGGCCAGTTCGGTGCCGTGTTGCCCAACTACCTGTTCCTCGGCGGCACCCTCGACTATGCCGCCAACGGTGTGCAACTGGGCATTGCCCGCAGTGATGCGAGTTTCGCCAGTGTCGGTGCCACTCGTAACCAGCGTTCGGTGGCGGCGGCCGCCGAGCAGTTGGGCGCCGGTAATCCGGTGTACGAAAGCATCCTGCGGTCAGACTCGGCAGCCACGGCGCAGTCGGGTTTCCAGCAGTTGTCGGGAGAAATCTACCCGGCCATCGGCACAATGCTGATCAATGACAGTCGCCAGGTACGCGATGCCGTGGGCGAGCGCCTGCGCCATACGCCGGTTACCGGTGAGAGCAACGTGTGGGTCAAGGCGCTCGGCAGTTGGGGCAAGACCGACAGCCGCAGCGACACGGCAGGCTACACCAGCTCACTGGGCGGCATGCTGGCCGGTGTCGACGGCGCGCTGGACGAGCAGACCCGTGCCGGTCTCGTGGCCGGTTACAGCGACAGCTCGCTGAACATGGGCAGCGGCACGCATTCATCGGCGTCCATCGACAGCTACCACCTCGGCGCCTACGCCGGGCATGAGCTGGGCAATTGGCGCTTGAGCGTCGGCGGTGCCTACAGCTGGCATCGCGGCGACGTGAAACGCGACTTGCAGTACGGCGAAGTCAGCGGCAAGCAGAAGACCAAGCTGGATGCGCGCAGCGCCCAGGTATTTACCGAAGCGGCCTACCGTTTGAACGTGTCCTCGGTGGCGCTGGAGCCGTTCGCCAACCTGGCTTACGTGCATCTGGACAACGAGCGCTTTCACGAGAAAGGCGACGCCGCCGCGCTGGAGCGTGGCAGTGACAGCCGCGATGCGGTGCTGAGCACCCTGGGCCTGCGGGCGGCAAAAACCTTCCCCCTCAATGACCGCCAGCAACTGGACGTTTCCGGCTCGCTGGGCTGGCAGCACAGCCTGAGTGCCGTTGAATCCGAAGAGCACCTGGCGTTTGTCGCCGGAGGGCCGTCGTTTGCGGTGCAAAGCTCGCCGTTGATGCGCGACGCGGCATTGGTGGGCGTGCAGGCGAGCCTGGCGTTGAGCAAAAGCACACGGGTAAACCTCGACTACACCGGCCAATTGGCTGGCCGGGAAAAAATCCAGGGTGTGGGGTTGAGCCTGAACTGGCAGTTCTGAGCAAGATCCTGAGGTCGAAAGAGGTCAACTGTGGGAGCGGGCTTGCTCGCGAATGCGGTGTGTCAGTCGACGCACCTGTAACTGAACCACCGCATTCGCGAGCAAGCCCGCTCCCACATGGGGTCGGCGACGCTTGGGAGAAACGTGATTTATACAAGTGCAATAAAAACTAAGGAAGGTCACCGTGAAAAAAACAAAACGAGGGTTTCAATCCGCCATCCCAACAGGCCCGGGCTACCCGCTCAAGGCCCTGAGCTGCGTGCCATACGGCGCGTTGCTGTGTTGCCTGGCCAGCCTGGGTACCGCCCAGGCCGCACCCTACGTGGAAAGCGGAAAACTGGGAGATGCTGCCAGTTGGCGCAGTAATGAATTCAAGGCCGATTGGGGCCTGGGCGCCGTGCATGCAGACGCCGCCTACGCCGCCGGCTACACCGGCAAGGGCGTGAAGCTGGGGATCTTCGACCAGCCGGTGTATGCCCAGCATCCGGAATTCGCCAGCCCCGGCAAAGTGGTCACGCTCGTGACCGAAGGCATTCGCCAATACACCGACCCGTACATCCCGGTGAAGGCCGGGGACGCGTTTCGCTACGACGGCACGCCTTCCCTGGGTTCCAACGGCAAGCTCGGCAATCACGGCACGCACGTAGGCGGGATCGCCGCGGGTAACCGCGACGGCGGGCCAATGCACGGCGTGGCGTTCGATGCGCAGATCATCAGCGCCGAAAACGGTGACCCGGGTCCCGAAGACGGGATCATCCTGGGCAACGACGGTGCGGTCTACAAAGCCGGTTGGGACGCGCTGGTGGCCAGCGGCGCACGCATTATCAACAACAGCTGGGGCATCGGCATCGGTGACCAGTACGCCAAGGGCGGCCGAGATCCGGCATTCCCCAACTTCACGGTCAATGAAGCCCAGGCGCAGTTCAATAACATTCGGCCGATCCTTGGGACGATCGCAGGTGGCGCTTATCAGGGCGCCATTGATGCGGCCCGCAGCGGCGTGCTGACGATCTTTGCCGCCGGCAACGACTACAACCGCAACAACCCGGATGCGATCTCGGGCCTGGCGTACTTCGTGCCGGAGATTGCACCCAACTGGCTGTCGGTGGCGGCCTTGCAACAGAATCCCGACACCGCCAGTTCCGATCCTTACGTGATCAGTACGTTTTCCTCGCGCTGCGGGTATGCCGCCAGCTTCTGCGTCGCGGCCCCCGGCACCAAGATCTACAGTTCGGTGATCAACGGCACCTCCCTGGAAAACCTGACCACCGACTACGCCAATTTCAACGGCACCTCCATGGCCGCGCCGCATGTGGCCGGCAGTGCAGCGGTGTTGATGGAGCGCTTCCCGTACATGAGCGGCGACCAGATCTCCACGCTGCTGAAAACCACCGCGACCGACCTCGGCGCACCGGGCATCGACTCCCTGTACGGTTGGGGCATGATCAACCTGGGCAAGGCCATCAACGGCCCGGGGATGTTTGTGACGGCTGAGGATATCCCGGTGGAGTTTCGTATCGACGGCGCCTACGGCTCCGGCCAGTTTGTTGCGGACCTGCCAGGGATTGGCGCCGTGGTGGATGCCGGCAAACCGACCCAGCGCACGTGCACCGATGTGCATTGCGGGCTGGATGTGTGGAGCAACGATATCTCCGGGCATGGCGGCCTGACCAAGCAGGGCATTGGCGCGCTGGTACTGACCGGCACCAACACCTACAGCGGCCCGACCCTGGTCAACCAAGGGTTGCTGGCGATCAATGGCTCGATCACCTCCGACGTTACCGTCAGCAGCAGCGGCGTAGTGGGCGGTTCCGGGCGCATTGGTTCGCTGACAGCGAACAGCGGCGGTACCGTGGCGCCGGGCAACTCCATCGGCACCCTGAACGTGGCCGGGGATGTGAACTTCGCGGCGGGCTCTACCTATGCGGTGGAGTTGTCGGCCACCAACAGTGATCGCATCGTCGCCGGTGGCAAGGCCACCCTCAGCGGCGGCACGGTGACCCTGGCCCTGGAAAACAGCCCGACGCTGCTGACCCAGACCCAGGCCGAAAGCCTGATCGGTCGCCAGTACAACATCCTGCAGGCTGCAGGCGGGATTACCGGCAGCTTCGGTTCGGTGCTGCCCAACTATCTGTTTATCGGCGGTACCCTGAACTACGCCGCCAACGGCGTGCAGCTGGATGTGGGGCGCAATGCCAACACCTTTGCCAGTGTGGCCGCCACCCCGAACCAACGTTCGGTGGCCGCTGCTGCCGAGCAGTTGGGCGCGGGCAACGCCGTGTACGAAAGCCTGTTGCTGGCGCCGAATGCGGCCTCGGCCCAGGGTGCATTCCAGCAGCTGTCCGGGGAGATCTACCCGGCGCTGGAAACCGCGTTGGTGAATGACAACCGCTACCTGCGCGAAGCCGTGGGCGAGCGTTTGCAGCAAGGGGCAATGGGCGCATCGAGCCAGACCGTCGATAGCCGTGGCAACGTCTGGGTCAAGGCGTTGGGCGCCTGGGGCAAGACCCACAGCGGCAGCGATACGGCGGGCTATACCACCTCCATCGGCGGCATGCTGGCGGGTGTGGACGGCGCGCTGGATGAAGACACCCGTGTAGGCCTGGTGGCAGGGTACAGCGACACGTCGCTGAACATGGGCAGCGACACCCATTCCCGGGCATCGGTGGACAGCTATCACCTGGGTGCGTATGCCGGGCATGAAATCGGTGCCTTGCGCTTGAGCGGTGGTGCGACCTACAGCTGGCACCGCGCCGATGTGAAGCGCGAGCTGCAATACGGTGAAGTCGCCGGCAAGCAGAAAGCCAAGGTGGATGCCCGCAGTACCCAGGTGTTTACCGAAGCGGCGTATCGCCTGAACCTGCAACCCCTGGCCCTGGAACCGTTCGCCAACCTGGCGTACGTGCATCTGGATGCCGATGGGTTTACCGAGAAGGGTGATGCGGCGGCCTTGAAGGGCCGGGATGACAGCCGCGATGTGGTGTTGAGTACCCTGGGTGCTCGAGCGCTGAAAACCTTGAATATCAATGACCATCAGCAACTGGAGCTTTCCGGCACCCTGGGTTGGCAGCACAACCTGAGCAGCGTCGATTCCGAGCGGCACCTGGCGTTTGCCGCGGGCGGCCCTTCGTTCACTGTGGAGAGTTCGTCGATGGTGCGTGATGCGGCATTGGTGGGGGCACGGGTCAGCCTGGCGTTGAGCAAGGAGGCGAAGGTGAATCTGGATTACAACGGCCTGCTGGCCAGCAAGGAGAAAGTCCATGGGGTGGGTTTGAGCCTGGACTGGGCTTTCTAAACACTGCGGTTCGAAATGTGGGAGCGGGCTTGCTCGCGAAAGTGGTGGATCAGTCAACCCATCCACCGACTGGCACACCGCCTTCGCGAGCAAGCCCGCTCCCACATTGATCCGGTTCCAATCGTCCATTTGTGCAGATTCGGCTTTCTCGACAATTCCAACAAAAGAGAGGCAATACCATGGGTGTTTTCGACTATAAAAACCTCGGCACCGAGGGCTCCAAAGCGTTGTTCGCCGATGCCATGGCGATCACGCTGTACTCCTATCACAATCTGGACAACGGCTTTGCCGTGGGTTACCAGCACAACGGTTTTGGCCTGGGGCTGCCCGCCACTCTGGTGGGGGCGCTGCTGGGCAGCACCGATTCACAGGGGGTGATTCCGGGCATTCCCTGGAACCCGGATTCGGAAAAAGCCGCCCTCGAGGCGGTCAACAAGGCCGGCTGGACGCCCATCAGCGCCAGTACCCTGGGCTACGGCGGCAAGGTGGACGCCCGGGGCACGTTCTTCGGTGAAAAGCCCGGCTACACCACCGCGCAGGTGGAAGTGCTGGGCAAGTACGATGGCGACGGCAAGCTGCTGGAAATCGGCATTGGTTTTCGCGGGACTTCGGGGCCTCGGGAAACCTTGATCAGCGACTCCATCGGCGATTTGGTCAGTGACCTGCTGGCGGCGCTGGGGCCCAAGGACTACGCGAAAAACTACGCCGGCGAAGCCTTTGGCACCTTGCTCAAGGATGTCGCGGCGTATGCCGGCAGTCATGGCCTGACGGGCAAGGACGTGGTGGTCAGCGGTCATAGCCTGGGTGGCCTGGCGGTCAACAGCATGGCCGACCTGAGCGGCAATAAATGGTCGGGGTTCTACAAGGACTCCAACTATGTGGCTTATGCCTCGCCAACCCAGAGTGCCGGCGACAAGGTGCTGAACATCGGTTATGAAAACGACCCGGTGTTTCGCGCGCTGGACGGCTCGTCGTTCAACTTCTCGTCACTGGGCGTGCACGACAAGCCCCATGAGTCGACCACGGACAATATCGTCAGCTTCAACGATCACTACGCGTCGACGCTGTGGAATGTCCTGCCGTTTTCCATCGTCAATGTTCCCACCTGGCTTTCTCATTTGCCCACCGGGTATGGGGATGGCATGACGCGGGTCCTGGACTCGCAGTTCTACGACCTGACCAGCCGGGACTCGACGATTATCGTGGCCAACCTGTCGGACCCGGCCCGGGCCAATACCTGGGTGCAGGACCTCAACCGCAATGCCGAGCCGCACAAGGGCAACACGTTCATCATCGGCAGTGATGGCGATGACTTGATCCAGGGTGGCAAGGGTGTGGATTTCATCGAGGGCGGCAAGGGCAATGACACGATCCGCGACAACAGCGGGCATAACACCTTTCTGTTCGGTGGGCAGTTTGGGCAGGACCGGGTGATTGGTTATCAGCCGACCGACAAGCTGGTGTTCCGGGACGTGGAGGGCAGTGCGGACTGGCGTGACCACGCCAAGGTGGTGGGGGGCGATACCGTGCTGAGCTTTGGCGCGGACTCGGTGACGCTGGTTGGCGTTGGGCTCGCCGGGGTTTGGGGCGATGGGGTTTCCATCGGCTAAGTAGCGCCACAGATTGATCGTTCCCACGCTCTGCGTGGGAACGCCGCCCCGGACGCTCTGCGTCCAACGGCCAACCCACGGTTCATGTCTTGCGCAGTGGTGACGCGGAGCGTCACGGGATGCATTCCCACGTAGAACGTGGGAACGATCATGGCAAAGAAAAGTGGGAGCCGACGGGCTCCCACTTTTTATTTCTCCTTCATCACGGTCGCGACGTCATCGGCCTTGACGCGAATATGCTTGCCGGCGATGTCGGTGAATTCGTAGAAGCCATCGGCCGTTTTCGCGTTGGGCACGTCCTTGGTCAGGTATTGAGTGCCGTTCTGCAACGTCACCACCGTCTGCGTGGAGCAACCGGCCAATACCAGCAACGTCAACATACCCACCGCCAGACCCAAATTCTTCATGCTCATAACCCTTACCCTGATCCTTCGAAAACCCCGCACCTGAGCGGTCGGGGGAGACTCATTTAATGTGGCTGACAGCCATCTGATCATTATTACGCAAAAAGTTGCGTGTGCCTTTGATCTATTACTGATTGCAACAGTCGGTCAGGGACGGCACTCTGTATGCATAAACAGTGGTTGATCCAGTGCCTGAAATGTCCAATCCCCTAGAAGATCCGCTCTATTACCTGCATAACTTCCGCCAAGTGCTCGCCTGGCTGGGGCAGCGTTATGCCGATTTGCTGGCCCCGGACGAAGAGCATTTCATTCAGCAATTTGACAGCTTGCCGCAGGCATCCCAGGCGTTACTGGTACGCATGGTGATGCGCAAGGGCGCGCATTTCCGGGCGGGCAAGCTCAACTATGTCGAGATCGGCGCGGTGCACGAGGCGGTTGTGCCTTTGCTGGAACAGGGTTGGGTGACGGATCAATGCCTGTTGTCGTTCGGCGAGTTGTTCGGCCTGTTGCAGAAAGCGGAAATCCTGGCGGCGTTCAAACCCTGGATCGAGCAACCCAAGGCCAGGAAGGCGGACTGGCTGGAAACGCTGTCAACGCAGTTTTGTGAACTGCGTCACTTCCAGCACTGGTGCCCGGACCTGGCCGATCAGCTTTACAGCCTCACCGTGATGGAACTGTGCGACCGCCTGCGCCTGATGTTCTTCGGTAATCTCTATCAGGACTGGTCGGAATTTGTGCTGGCGGACCTGGGCATCTTTACCTACGAGAAAGTCGAATTCTGCGCCGAATCCCGCGGTTTGCGCAGCCGTGACGATGTGCACGGCTTCCTGTTCCTGCATCAGTGCCAGCAGGCCTTTGAAGCGGGCGAGGCACTCGATGGCGTGCTGGAACAAATCGCTACCTTGCACACCGACAACCCCTGGCTGGAGAAACGTCGGGCCAAGCTGTTGTTCCAGGTGGGCCAGTATTGTGAGCGCAGCGCCGAGTTGGCCCTGGCGGAAGCTATCTACCGGGGCTGCACCTATCCCGGCGCACGGGCGCGGCTGATCCGGGTGCTGGAGCGCCAGGAGGATTTTGCCCAGGCGATGGGGCTGGCCCGTGAGGCGCAACAGGCCCCGGAAAGCGCTGCCGAACAGCAGCACTTGCTGCGCGTGATACCCAGGCTGCGACGCAAGCTCGGCGAGCCGGCGCTGCCCAGGGCAAAACCCCGCGAGATCGTGCGCCTGGACCTCGAACTGCCGGCCCCGGAACCGATGATGTCGGTGGAGTATTGCGTACAGGCGCACCTCAGCGACCATGGTGCACCCGTGCATTACGTCGAGAACAGCCTGATCAATTCGCTGTTTGGCCTGCTGTGCTGGCCGGCGATTTTCGCGCCGTTGCCGGGGTCGTTTTTCCACCCGTTCCAGCGCGGGCCGGTAGACCTGCACAGCGAGGATTTTCATCAGCGGCGTGCCGAGCTGTTCGCCGAGTGCCTGGGCCAACTGGACGATGGGCGCTACAAGCACACCATTCGCCAGCGTTATGTAGACAAATGGGGCATCCAGTCACCCTTCGTGTTCTGGAACGTGCTCAGCGAAGAACTGCTCGACCAGGCCCTCGACTGCCTGCCAGCGGCGCACCTGCGCCACTGGTTCGAACGCCTGCTGCTGGATATCCGCGCCAACCGCGCCGGCATGCCCGACCTGATCCAGTTCTGGCCCGAAGAAAAAACCTACCGCATGATCGAAGTCAAAGGCCCCGGTGATCGCCTGCAGGACAACCAGTTGCGCTGGCTGGAGTTCTGCGGCGAACACCAGATGCCCGTCACTGTGTGTTATGTGCGCTGGGCGGGGCAGGCCGCTTGAGCTACAGCGTCGCGGTGCGTGCATTATGTGAATTCACCGCCAAGGTCGGCGACCTCGACCTGCGTTTTACCCCGTCTCCCAGTGCCCAGGAAGGGATTGTCGGCCACCGCACGGTGGCCTCGCGGCGCAGCGCCCATTACCAGAATGAAGTCGCGCTGGAGGGCGAATACCAGCAGTTGAAAGTCCGGGGCAGGGCGGATGGCTACGACCCGGACCGCAACCAGCTGGAAGAGGTGAAAACCTATCGCGGCGACCTGGACAAACAACCGGCCAACCACCGGCAACTGCACTGGGCCCAAGTCAAGGTCTACGGCTGGTTGATGTGCCAGAAGCTCGGGTTGTCGGAGATTGTCCTGGCGCTGGTGTACTTCGACATTGTCGGCGAGCACGAGACGCTGCTCAGCCAACGGTTTCAGGCTGATGACCTGCAGGCATTCTTCGTGCAGCAATGCACCCTGTTCCTCGGCTGGGCCGAACAGGAAATGCACCAGCGCGAAGCCCGCAATGCCGCAGCGGTTGCCCTGGGCTTTCCCCATGCGGCGTTTCGCCCGGGCCAGCGCGCCCTGGCGGAAACGGTCTACAAGGCGGTCAGCACCGGCCGCTGCCTGATGGCCCAGGCGCCTACCGGAATTGGCAAGACCGTCGGCACGATTTTCCCGATGCTCAAGGCCATGGCGCCACAACAGCTGGACAAGGTGTTCTTCCTGACCGCCAAGACCCCGGGCCGCAAACTCGCGCTGGATGCGGCGCAGGTGCTGTATGACAGCAGCCCCGATCTGCCATTGCGGGTGCTGGAGCTGGTGGCGCGGGACAAGGCCTGCGAACACCTGGACAAAGCCTGCCACGGCGACTCCTGCCCACTGGCGAAGGGTTTTTATGACCGCTTGCCGGCGGCCCGCGAAGCCGCTTCCCGCGTGCGCCTGCTGGACCAGCGCAACCTGCGGGAAGTCGCCTTGGCCCATGACGTCTGCCCCTATTACCTGAGCCAGGAAATGGCACGCTGGGCCGACGTGGTGGTCGCCGACTACAACTATTACTTCGACTTCGGCGCCATGCTGTTCGGCCTGGCCCAGCTCAACCAGTGGCGCGTCGCGGTGCTGGTGGACGAAGCCCACAACCTGGTGGAGCGTGGCCGCTCGATGTACAGCGCGGCCCTCGACCAGTACACGCTCAAGACCCTGCGCGAGATCGCACCCGAGCCGCTGAAAAAGCCGCTCCAGCGCCTGAACCGTGAGTGGAATGCCCTGCACAAGGAGCAAGTGGCGCCTTATCAGGCCTACGCCCAGAAACCCGACAAACTGCTGCAGGCGCTGAGCCTGTGCACCAGCGCCATGGGTGAATATTTCAACGACCATCCCGAAGCACTCAATGGCGAACTGCAAGCCTTCTACTTCGAGGCCTTGCAGTTTGCCAAGGTCGCCGAGCTGTTCAACGAACACTTCATTTTCGACATCAGCAAACGCGAACTCAGCGGCAAGCGCAGTTCATCAAACCTGTGCCTGCGCAACGTGGTGCCCGCCGAATTCATTCGGCCCCGGCTGACGGCGGCCCGCAGCAGCGTGCTGTTTTCCGCAACCCTGAGCCCACGGCACTACTACGCGGACTTGCTGGGAATGCCGCCCGACACGGCCTGGGTGGATGTGGAATCACCGTTCAAGGCCGAGCAGCTGCGGGTGCATATCGTCGACCGGATCTCCACCCGGTTTGTGCATCGCCAGGCGTCCCTGGAGCCCATCGTCGAGCTGATTGCAGCGCAGTTTGCCCAGGCGCCGGGCAACTACCTGGCGTTTTTCAGCAGTTTTGATTATCTGCAGCAAGTGGCGCAATTGCTCGCCGAACGGCACCCGCGCATCCCGCTGTGGCAGCAGTCACGGGGCATGGCCGAGGCTGAACGCCAGGCATTTCTCGACCAGTTCACCCAGCACAGCCAGGGCATCGGGTTTGCCGTGCTTGGCGGCGCATTCGGCGAAGGCATCGACCTGCCGGGCACCCGGCTGATCGGCGCGTTTATCGCCACCCTGGGCCTGGCGCAACTCAACCCGGTGAACGAGCAGCTCAAGCTGCGGATGGGCGCGATTTTCGGCGCCGGTTATGACTACACCTACCTTTATCCGGGCATCCAGAAGGTGGTGCAAGCCGCGGGCCGTGTGATCCGCAGCCAGCAGGACCGAGGGGTGGTAATGCTGATTGATGACCGGTTTGGCGAAGCGCGGGTGCGGCAGTTATTACCGCGCTGGTGGTCGATCACTGCGGCGGATACACCGCATCCCGCAACTGGTGGGTGAACTGGCCGGACATGCCTTCGTAAGCCGTATTGGTCAGTGCCACCACCGTAAGCTTCTGCTGCGGGTCGACAAACCAGCTGTGACCGTAGGCGCCGCCCCATTCAAAGGTGCCCCGGGATTGCGGTGTGCCTGTCAACGCCGGGTCATCCAGCACCGCCCAGCCATAACCGAACCCCCAGCCCGGGTCCTGGGTTTGCGCCTTGGCGCCGACCGAATCGGTGACCATCAACTGCACGCTGTGTGCCGACAGGATCGGAGCGCCGCCCCGGCGAATGGTTTCCAGGAACCGCGCAATATCACCTGCCGTCCCGGCCATGCCTGCGCCGCCGGAAGGGTAGGCCTGGGGATCGAGAATCCGCCGCACATCAAACAGCGCGGTGCTGTTGCCCGAGGTGATCGTAGCCTTGTCGACCATGCGCAACGGCTGTGGCGAGCCATCCTGATAGGCGGCGGACAGGCGTTTTATATCCGTCACGGAAAACCCGGTATCGCTTAGCCCCAGTGGTTCGGTCACCGAGTCGCGGAGCAATGCCGGCAGGCTCTGGCCGGACGCCTTTTCCAGTACCGCACCCAGCACATCGGTGGCCATCGAATACTGCCAGCCGGTGCCCGGCGGGTAACTCAGGGGCACGCTCGCGATACGCTTGAGATTCTCGGCAAAGCTGATCTCGGGCTCGCCCAAACCATCGGAAACCCCGGCGGTGCGGTAGGGTCCGTGCGGGCTTTCCAGAAATCCGTAGCTCAGGCCGGCTGTGTGGTTAAGCAACTGGCTGACGGTGATCACCGGGATGGTGCCATCCGCCAGCTTGGGATTGAAGTCGGGCAGCCAGCGGCTGACCGGATCGTCCAGGCCCAAGCGACCTTGTTCCACCAGGTGCATCGCGGCGGCGGATACCAGCGGTTTGGTCACCGATGCCAGGCGAAAGATCGTGTCCTCTGTCATCGGGCGCCCGTCTTCGCGGTCCGCCAAGCCGGCAGCACGGTGATAAACCAGCTGCCCGTCCCGCAGCACCAGCACCACGGTGCCCACCAGGCGATTGTCGGCAATGGCGCTGTCGACCACCGCATCCACGCGCTTGGCGAGCAGTGGGTCGTGGCTGTCGGCGCAGGCGAGGGTGGCGCAAAGGGAGGCGGCAAGGGGCACGAGGTATCTGGCAGGAGGCTGCATGGTTCAGGTCGCTCATTGGCAGTGCATGACTGCCAAATATGAACGCTGGGGTCCCGGACTACAACGTGACATTGCACAACTGCTGACTCACTGCCCATAAGCGTTCGGCCTGCTCCGGGTCGACAGCCCAGGGCCATACGCCGTTACGGCTGGTGTCATCCTGCGACCAAGCGGCCACATCGCAATCTTCGCAGTAGAGTCCGCCCATGCCCTCCAGTTGCGGGCTGACAGCGCACCACACCGAGGTCGCGGCGCCTTGCTCGGGGCTCTTGTAGTGACTGGCGCGGCGGATATTGCCGTGCTCATCCAGTGCGCCGACGAATGCCAGGTCGTCCTTGTCCAGGTAGCGGATCAGGTCGGTGAGGATTTCCCCCGGGTGCACGGAAAATGCGCGCACACCCTCCGCTTTACCTCGTCGGTCCAGTGCTACCGCGAACAGTGCGTTGGCGGTTTTTGATTGGCCGTAGGCGAGCCACTTGTCATAGGGGCGGTGTTCAAATTGCGGGTCATCGAAATGCACAGGGCTGAGACGATGGCCGAGGGATGATACCGAAACCACTCGTGCGCCATTAGCCTCACGCAGCGCCGGCCACAACCGCGCGGTTAGCTGGAAGTGGCCCAGGTGGTTGGTGGCGAACTGCGCTTCGAAACCTCGCGTATCCCGTTGCAGTGGTGTGGCCATGATTCCGGCGCTATTGATCAGAAGGTTCAACGCCCGGTCGCTGGCGAGGAAGTTTTCGGCAAAACGGTCGATGGAAATCGGGTCGAGTAAATCCAGGCTGGCGTGTTCAACACCGATGATGCCCGAGAGGTTGCGTTCGGCCTTTTCAGGATCCCGCGCGGGAACGATCACCTGCGCACCCGCGTCGACCAACACGCGAACCGTTTCCAGGCCAATGCCGGAGTAGCCACCGGTGACAATCACCGTCTTGCCTCGCAAATCGCTGCCCGCCAAGGCTTGCTGGGCGGTAGTGCCGGCATCGAAGCCGCTGCCAATTGGGGTTTGTTTGTCAGCCATGGAAGATCTCCTTATGGGAGGCCTAGAGTCTCTCGCTGGAGCCCGGACGCGGAATGCCCTAGAGTCCGTATTTCTGTCGCGATCGTCCGGAGCTTTTATGGATACCCTTTCCGATGTGCTGGCACTGTTAAAAAGCCATCGCTCGACCTTCGCCGGCTTGAAGGCTGGCGGCAACTGGGCCATTGACTTTGCGGCGCCGGATGGCATCAAGTTCAACGCGGTGGTGGAGGGTAGTTGCTGGCTGGAAGTGGAAGGGCTGGCAGTACCGATACGCTTGTATGAGGGAGATTGTTTCCTGTTGACCCAGGCACGCCCGTGGAGGCTGTCCAGCAATCTGTGCCCTGAAGGACTCGATGCACGTGAGGTGTATGCCGACGCGGTGGGCGGCATCGCCACGTTGGGGGACACGGTGGATCTGTTTTTGATCGCCGGGCGCTTTATCTACGGGGACGACGCTCGACTGTTGCTGGATAGCCTGCCGCCGGTGTTGCGGGTGAGTGCCAACTCCGAACAGGCCGCCGTGTTGCGTTGGTGCCTGGATCGCCTGGCCCGGGAATACGCCAGCCCGTTACAAGGCGCGGCGCTGATGACCGAGCATTTGGCGCAAATGATGCTGGTGCAAATCCTGCGGCTCTATCAATCTTCCATGGGCACCCATACCACCGGCTGGCTGGGAGCCTTGACGGATCCAAGGCTGGCCCCGGTGCTGCGGGAAATTCACGCAGCACCCGCCCGGCGCTGGACATTGAGTGAAATGGCCGGCGTGGCGAGTCAATCCCGCTCCACCTTCGCCTTGCACTTCAAGCAACGGGTAGGGCTGGCACCGCAGGAATACCTGACCCGCTGGCGTATGCACCTGGCGGTACAGGCCTTGAAAGCCAGCGACAACAGCGTGTCCACGATCGGCCAGTCCCTGGGTTATCAGTCAGACAGCGCTTTCAGCAATGCTTTCAAGCGCGTAATGGCATGTTCTCCCCGGGAATACCGCGAGCGAACCCCACACAAGGAACCCAGTGATGAGCGAAATCCAGCAGCAGAAGGTCAAGGTCAACGGCATTGAGTTGAACGTGCACATCGCCGGCCCCGAGAGCGGCCCGCCGGTGTGGTTGCTGCATGGGTTTCCCGAGTGCTGGCACTCCTGGCGCGAGCAGATTCCGGCGCTGATGGCCCAGGGTTATCGGGTGTTTGTCCCGGAAATGCGCGGCTATGGACAATCCAGCGCGCCGCCGGAAGTGGCCGACTATGACCTGCTGACCCTGTGCGCCGATATCCAGGGCGCCATGGACCTGTTCGGGCATCGCCGGGTCGTCATGATTGGCCATGACTGGGGTGCCGTGGTGGCCTGGCACCTGGCGTTGCTGGAGCCAGAGCGCGTCAGCCAGTTGGTGACGATGTCGGTACCGTTCGCCGGACGCTCCCGCAGGCCGGTGATCGAGATCATGCGCGAACTGTACGCCGATCGCTTCAATTACATCCTGTACTTCCAGGCCCCGGGTGTGGCTGAAAAGGAACTGGATGCCGATATCGAGCGGACATTACGGCTGTTCATGCAGGACCAGGACGTTTTCCTGCAGAAGAAACCCGCCAGCGCGAAGCTGCTGGAAGGTGTGCCGCTGCCCGGTACGCTCCCGGCCTGGTGCAGCCAGCAGGACCTCGACGTGTATGTTCATACCTTAGCCAATGACGGCTTTCGCGGCCCGTTGAACTGGTACCGCAACTTCGAACGCAACTGGCAGCGTACCGAGTTTCTCGCCGGCAGGCAGGTGCTGCAGCCGACGCTGTTCCTGATCGGCGACCGCGACCCGGTCGGCGTGTTCGAAGCCCACACCCTCAAGCGCATGCCCGACGTCGTGCCGAACCTGCAACAAAGCGTCCTGGCCAACTGCGGCCACTGGATTCAGAACGAGCAGGGGCCCAAGGTCAACGAACTGCTGCTCGGGTTTCTAGGGCGAACGTGAACGTCGCGCCGCGTCCTGGCACATCGATCAGGCGGATTTCCTGACCGTGCAGTTGCAGGATCCGGTGCACGATGCGCAAGCCCAGGCCGCCATCGCGTCGAGCCCCGCCAATGGTGAAGGCGCGCAGGAACAGACCTTCGCGCAGATCCGCCGAAATCCCGGGGCCGCTGTCGCTCACCGTGACTTCAACAAAACCGGACTTGGGGGCCAGGGTCACTTCAACTTCGCCATTGGGCGGGGTATGGCGCAGGGCGTTATCCAGCAGGTTGGTGAGTACCCGTTCGATCAGGCCCAGGTCGGCCAATACGGTTGGCACCACCGGCGGCAGGCTGGCGGTGAGGGTGATCGCCCGGGCTTCCGCGGTCAGTTCGAACTTCTGGAAAATGTCCTGCACCAGGTCGGGTATTGAAAAGCCTTCGATGACCGGCTGTACAAACCCGTGTTCCAGGCGCACCAGTTCCAGCAGCGACTGGGCCAGCCCGCCGACCTTGCGGCTCTGGTCGAGGGCGATGCCCAGGTAACGCCGGCGTTCCTGCGGGGTCAGGCTGGCGTCTTTCAGGGACAGGGTTTCCAGGTAGCCATGCAAGGAGGCCAACGGTGTGCGCAGGTCATGGGAAATATTCGCGACCATCTCCCGGCGTTCCTGCTCTTGGTGGGTGATGGCGCGCCACTGTTCACCCAGGCGGTTCTCCATCTGCACGAAGGCGTGGTCGAGCACGGCGATTTCATCCTGGCTGGCAACCTCGGGCGCCACGGCCTGCGGGACTTTCGGTGCGCCGTTGATGTCGAACTGGCCGACCTTCTCGGTCAGTTGCCGCAAGGGCCGGGTGATCCAGGCGAACGCGGTCAAACCCGCGAGCAAGCACAACAATGCCACCAGGGCGATGGACCACAGGGCGATGTTCAGTGCCATGCCGGTGGCATCCCGGGCGTCGAACACATCATGGGCTTCGCCCAGCAGCACCACATACAGGTAGCCGGCCTGCTGGCCGTTGACCCGCAGTGGCGCGGCGCTGAACACCTTGAGGCCGTCGACGCTGCGCGGATCGTCGCCGAGGATCGGCAGCATCGCGCCGCTGAGGAAACGGCGCACCGGTTCCAGGTTGACCTGGTCGCGGCGCAGGTGGCCGCTGGGCGCAGCGTTGCCGACCACGCGCCCGTTAATGTCCAGCAGGTACACCTCGACACTCGGGTTTACCAGCATCAACTGGCTGAACAGGTTGCGCACCGCGTCCGGCTTGAGACCGTCGGCGTCCATCAACTGCGTATCCCGGGCGATGTGCGCGGCGAGGTCGCGGGACAGGCCTTGCACCACTTCCAGTTCATGCATGTGGTTGGAGCGCACTTGCAGCCAGGCCGACGTGCCGCTGCAAATCAGCAGCAACAGCGCGAACACCAGGGACAGGCGCTGGGTAAGGGTCAGCCTCATGCCGATTGCTCGGCAAACTTGTAGCCACGGCCCCACACCGTGAGGATGCGCGCCGGGTTGGCCGGATCGGCCTCGACCTTGGCCCGCAGGCGGTTGATATGGGTATTGACGGTGTGTTCGTAACCTTCGTGGCTGTAGCCCCACACGGCGTTGAGCAGGTCCATGCGCGAGAATACCTTGCCCGGTTGGCGGGCGAAAAAGTACAGCAGGTCGAATTCCCGGGGCGTGAGGTCCAGCCGCTGGCCTTGCAGGGTGGCGTCACGGGTCAGCGGGTTGATGAACAACTGGCCGAGGTCGAGGCTGCCGGCGTCCATCTTCAAGTTGCGCGCCATGGCGTCGACCCGGCGCAGCAGCGCCTTGACCCGCGCCACCAGCTCCGGCATGGAAAACGGCTTGGCCAGGTAGTCATCCGCCCCCAGTTCCAGGCCGAGGATGCGATGCAACTCGCTGGAGCGGGCACTGGTGATAATGATCGGCGTGTAGCGCGTCATCGCCCGGGCCCGCCGGCAGATCTCCAGGCCGTCGACGCCGGGCAGCATCAGGTCAAGGATCAACGCATCCCAGCCGCCTTGCTCCAGCAGGCGCAGGCCTTCGTCACCATCGGCACTGTGAACCACCTCGAACTGCTCGTCCCGCAGGTGCAGGCAGATCAAATCGGCAATATGGGCATCGTCCTCGACCACCAGGACACGTTTAGGCTGATCCATTGATAAAAACCTGTCTTCTTGATTCGCGCATTGTGCGGCTTTTGCAACAGTGTAGTTATCACGAATTGTTTAACTCTGCGTGAGGATTCCGCGACCACCCCGGGCCTAACCTTACTCATCGCAACGGCAAAAGTACGCCCCCCTCATTGTGGCGAGGGAGCTTGCTTCCGCTGGGTCGCGCAGCGGCCCCAAAAAAGCCGGGAGCGCTGCGCACTCCAGCGGGAGCAAGCTCCCTCGCCACAGTTTGTTTATCAGCCATAGGGGCTTCGCCAGCCATCCGCACTTGTGTGAGGAGCAACTCATGTATTCACGTCGACAGATCCTGCTCGCCGGCGGCGGCCTCGGCCTCGCAGTAATCGCCGGTGGCCTGCTGCAAAAAATCAACGCCGGCCCCGCCCTGATCGCCGAAGCCGAAGCCGCCGAAAATTTCGAAGTCAGCCACACCGACGCCGAATGGCGCACCCTGCTGACCGCCGAGCAGTACGCGATCCTGCGGGAGGAGGGCACCGAACGCCCCTACAGCAGCGCCCTTAACAGTGAACACCGCAACGGCACCTTCGCCTGCGCCGGTTGCGCTTTGCCCCTGTACGCCTCAGCCACCAAATTCGAAAGCCACACCGGCTGGCCCAGCTTCTGGCAACCCCTGGAAAACGCCGTGGCCAGCCACGTCGACACCTCCTTCGGCGTGGTACGCAAGGAAATCCACTGCCGCCGCTGCGGCGGTCATCAGGGCCACGTGTTCGATGACGGCCCGGCACCCACCGGCCTGCGCTACTGCATGAACGGCGCAGCCATGACGTTCACCGCGACTTAATTCAATGTCTTCCTATAAGGGTCTACCCCATGTGGCTTTTGGTTCTCGCATATCTGGGCGGCGTGCTGACGATTGTCAGTCCCTGCATCCTGCCGGTTCTGCCTTTTGTCTTCGCTCGCACCGGGCAGCCGTTTTTGCGCAGTGGCTTGCCGCTGCTGCTGGGGATGGCGATGACCTTCGCTCTGGTCGCCTCGCTCGCGGCGGTGGGCGGCGGTTGGGTGGTGCAAGTCAATCAGTACGGTCGCTGGCTCGCGTTGCTGTTTGTTGCGCTATTCGGGCTGACGCTGCTGCTGCCAAGCCTGTCCGAGCGCCTGACCCGGCCGCTGGTGGCCGCGGGCAGTCGCCTGTCGGAAGCCGCCGGGGCCGATTCGCGGCCGCGTCCGGGCGCATCGTTCCTGATCGGCGTGGCCACCGGGCTGCTGTGGGCGCCGTGCGCCGGGCCCATCCTCGGGCTGGTGCTGACGGGCGCCGCGCTGCAGGGCGCCAGTATCGGCACTACCTTGCTCTTGCTGGCCTACGCGGCAGGGGCTGCCACCTCCCTGGCCTTGGCGCTGCTGGTCGGCGGTAAAGTCTTCGGCTTCATGAAGCGTTCGCTGGGCGCTGGTGAATGGCTGCGTCGTGGGCTCGGCGCCCTGATGTTGGCCGGTGTGGCGGCCATCGCCCTGGGCCTGGACACCGGGATCCTGGCGCGCCTGTCGACGGCGTCAACCGGTGGCCTGGAACAAAGCCTGGTGGAGAAACTCAGCGCCAAGCCTGAACAGAAGAGCGGGGCGATGATGGCCGGCGGCGCGATGATGGCCGCCAACCACAGTGACACGCTGCCAGTGGAAGGCCAGTTGCCGCCGCTGGATGGTGCCGTGCAATGGCTCAACTCCGAGCCACTGACTGCCGCGGCGTTGAAAGGCAAGGTGGTGCTGGTGGATTTCTGGACCTACTCCTGCATCAACTGCCTGCGCACCTTGCCGTACGTCAAGGCCTGGGCCGAGAAATACCGCGACCAGGGCCTGGTGGTGATCGGTGTGCACGCTCCGGAATTCGCCTTCGAACGCGACGTGAACAACGTCACCAAGGCCATGAAGGACCTGGGCATCACTTACCCGGTGGCCATCGACAACAACTACAAGATCTGGCGCGCCTTCAACAACCAGTACTGGCCGGCGCATTACTTTGCCGATGCCAAGGGCCAGATCCGCTATCACCATTTTGGCGAGGGTGACTACGCCGAGTCCGAGCGAGTGATCCAGCAACTGCTGCGTGAGGCGGGCGCTACCAAGGTGGCGGGCGGCTTGATCGAAGCCGATGCCAAGGGCATCCAGGCCGCACCGGACATGAACGAAGTGCAGTCGCCGGAAACCTACCTGGGCTTCCAGCGCGCCGAGAACTTCGTGACCACCGGCACCCTGGGCACCGACAAGGTGGTGAACTACCCGGCAGCCGGCAACCTGGCCTTGAATAACTGGACCCTGGAAGGCCCATGGAACGTCGGCGGCCAGCAAGCCACCCTCGCAGCGGCCAACGGCAAGATCGTCTACCGCTTCCACGCCCGTGACCTGCACCTGGTGCTGGGCCCGGGCGCCGACGGCAAGCCGGTGCGCTTCAAGGTCAGCATCGACGGCCAGGCGCCGGGGGATGCCCACGGCACCGACGTCGCACCGGATGGCAGCGGCACCGTGACCGAACAACGTTTGTATCAACTGGTGCGCCAGCCGGGCGCGGTCAAGGACCGGACCTTCACCATCGAGTTCCTGGACCCGCAAGTGGCGGCCTATGCCTTCACCTTCGGCTAACCCATAGCGAAATTTTGCATGGTTAACCCGATCATGTAGGAGCTGGCTTGCCTGCGATAGCGATGTTGAATTCACCACCTCAATCGCAGGCAAGCCACACACACAGTTGACCGCATTTATCCTGATGTTTCGGAGTGACTGAGATGAAACTGCTTAAGTACTTACCGGCCCTGGCGTTCGCCGCCTTTGTCGGCCACAGCTCAGCGTTCTCCTTCGGCCCGTCCGACGACGCCGTGGCCATTGCGCCGCCGGCCATGGACCTGCCGGCAGACGCGAACAACCTGCAAACCGCGGTCTTCGCCGGAGGCTGCTTCTGGGGCGTGCAGGGTGTGTTCCAGCATGTGCAAGGGGTGAAAAACGCCGTCTCCGGCTATGACGGCGGCGCGGCGAGCACCGCGCAGTACGAAAGCGTCAGCGGCGGCGACACCGGCCACGCCGAGTCCGTCGCCGTGACCTACGACCCGAGCAAGGTCAGCTACGGCAAGCTGCTGCAGATCTACTTCTCGGTCGCCCACAACCCCACGGAACTCAACCGCCAGGGCCCGGACAGTGGCACCCAGTACCGCTCGGCGATCTTTGCCCAGAACGCCGAACAGCAAAAAGTCGCCCAGGCCTACATCGCCCAGCTCGACGCCGCGAAAGCCTTCGACAAGCCGATCGTGACCAAGATCGAGATGGGCAAAGCCTTCTACCCGGCGGAGTCCTATCACCAGGACTTCCTGACCGAAAACCCGTCGTACCCCTACATCGTGATCAACGACCTGCCAAAGGTGGCCCAGCTGAAAAAATTGTTCCCTGAGCAGTACCGCGCAGAACCGGTACTGGTGAAAAACCAGTAGACCTATGATCGTTCCCACTCTCGACGCTCGTTCCCACGCTGGACGATCGTTCCCACGCTCTGCGTGGGAACGCCGCCAGGGCGCTCTGCGTCCGCTCTTGAAGTCGTGACGCGGAGCGTCACCGGATTCATTCCCACGCGGAGCGTGGGAACGATCAGCGTGGGAACGATTATCAGACGACTTCAAGGTAGGAGCTATGAATCGCCCGCGCCAACTCCCGCACGGTGTCGATAAAATCCGTCAACCGGCTATGCAGCCCATCCTCCAGAATCTCATCAATCCCCGTATACCTCAGCCGCGCCTCAAACTCCGCCGCCAAACGCTGGGCCGTACGCCCATAACTCCCCGGCAGGTCCGCCAGGATATGGCTCAACTCCTCGATACACGCATGCAACGAGCGCGGCACATCACTGCGCAACAGCAACAACTCCGACACCGACCGCGCATTCAGCGCATTCGGGTACAGCTCGGTATACGCCTCAAACGACGACAGCGCCCGCAACAACGCGCTCCACTGGTAATACCCGCGTGCCGAAAGGTCGCTGACTTCCTCGGACTCTTCCCCAAACATTTCATACCGCGCGTCCAGCAACCGCAACGTGTTATCCGCCCGCTCGACAAACGTCCCCAGCCGAATAAACCGATACGCATCGTTGCGCATGATCGTCCCGGACGTCGCCCCACGAAACAGGTGCGAGCGCTGCTTCACCCAGTCACAAAAGTGGCTGATGCCATGCCGCGCCAACCCGCCGGCCGCAATACTGCGCATCTCCAGCCAGGTGGCGTTGAGGTTTTCCCACATATCAGCCGTGATCCGCCCCCGTACCGCATGGGCATTACCCCGTGCAGCCCGCAGGCAATTGTAGATACTGGCGGGGTTTTCCTCGTCGAGGGCGAAGAAGTGCAGCATGCGCTCGGCGTCCAGTTGCTGATGGCGCTCAAGGTAACTGTCCAGTGTGCCGCTGCTGAGCAGCGACATGGCCAACTCGTCCAGCCCGTCACTGCGCCCGGCCTGGGGCATCAACGACAGCGAATAACTGACTTCCAGCATGCGCGCCAGGTTCTCGGCACGCTCCAGGTAACGGGACATCCAATACAGATCTGCGGCGGTTCTACTCAGCATACTCAGCCCTCCACCACCCAGGTGTCCTTGGTTCCGCCGCCTTGCGACGAGTTGACGATCAATGAGCCTTCGCGCAGCGCCACGCGGGTCAAGCCACCGGGTACCAGGCGGGTTTCCTTGCCCGAGAGCACGAACGGTCGCAGGTCGATATGCCGCGGCGCGATGCCGTTTTCGACAAATGTCGGGCAAGTGGACAGGCTCAAGGTCGGTTGGGCGATGTAGGCGTGAGGGCGGGCCTTGATACGCTGGCGGAAGTCCTCGATCTCGGCCGCGCTGGACGCCGGGCCCACCAGCATGCCGTAGCCGCCGGAACCCTGGGTTTCCTTGACCACCAGTTCCGGCAGGTGCGCCAGTACGTGGGACAGCTCATCCGGCTTGCGGCACTGGAACGTCGGCACGTTTTGCAGGACCGGCTCTTCATCCAGGTAGAACCGGATCATTTCCGGCACGTACGGGTAGATCGACTTGTCGTCCGCCACGCCGGTGCCGATCGCATTCGCCAGCACTACGTTGCCCGCGCAGTACGCCGCGACCAGGCCGGGCACGCCGAGCATCGAATCGGGGTTGAAAGCCTGCGGATCGAGGAAGGCATCGTCGATGCGGCGGTAGATCACATCCACGGCCTTGGGGCCGTCGGTGGTACGCATGAACACCTTGAGGTCGTGCACGAACAGGTCGGCGCCTTCCACCAGCTCCACGCCCATTTCCCGGGCCAGGAATGCATGCTCGAAGAACGCGCTGTTAAACCGGCCCGGCGTCAGCACCACCACATTCGGGTTGTCCAGGCGGCTGGAGCTTTTCAGGGTCTTGAGCAGCAGGTTGGGATAGTGGTCCACCGGGGCGATGCGTTGCTTGGCGAACACCTCGGGGAACAGGCGCATCATCATCTTGCGGTCTTCGAGCATGTAGCTCACGCCGCTGGGGGTACGCAGGTTGTCTTCGAGCACGTAGTAGGTGCCGTCGCCATCGCGCACCAGGTCGACCCCGGAGATGTGCGAGTAGATATCGCGGTGCAGGTCCAGGCCGACCATGGCTTTCTGGTATCCCTCGTTGCCCAGCACCTGATCGGCGGGAATGATCCCGGCCTTGATGATGCGTTGGTCGTGGTAGATGTCGGCAAGGAACATGTTCAGCGCATTCACCCGCTGGATACAGCCACGCTCGATGACACTCCACTCACTGGCGGGGATGCTGCGGGGGATGATATCGAAGGGGATCAGGCGCTCGGTGTCTTGCTCGTCGCCATACAGGGTGAAGGTGATCCCCGCGCGGTGAAACAGCAGGTCGGCTTCACGGCGGCGCTGGGCCAGCAGTTCTGGCGGCGTGTTGGCCAGCCAGCGGGAGAATTCCTGATAATGCGCACGGCAAACGCCTTGTGCGTCATTCATTTCATCAAAGAAAGATCGAGCCATTCCAATTACCTTGTCAGTGCCGGGACTAACTGCGCTTTGGCACTGCCGCTTTAGAAAACGCATTTTTTTATGAGCCCGTGGCTGATGGTGCCAGCAGGCCTGGTCCTTACTTTCTTTTGGGGTGGGCTCTGGGTCGGGGGGTAACGATTGCTCCTGTATCCGGGCAGATAAAGGACTAAAGCAATGCCTGTGCCATCCACCTTGTGGCGAGGGAGCTTGCTCCCGCTGGGCTGCGCAGGGGCCCCAAAAAGGAATCAGACCGCTGCGCACTGGAGCGCTGTCCCGGTCCAGCGGGCCCAAGCTCCCGCGCCACCGATGCGGCCCTATCGCCTCAAAACGGTGCACTGATTACTTGAACTTTGCACCAGCCCGGTTCTTCTAAACTGCTTCAAATGCCAGCACGGAGCACGGATGTGCCCAGAATCATCTCACCCGACACCCCGGAATCGAGCCTGACCGACCACAGCGAACACAACGCGAAGATTTTCGGTTCGCCCAAGGACCGTCTCGACTTTTACCGGCGTGAAATCCAGTACGAAACCAGCATCCTGGCCAACCGCACCGACGCCTACCTCACGGCCCAGTCATTCCTGGTGATCGCCTTCGTGTCCGGCATGGGCAACCTGAACCCCGAATGGGGCAAGCTGTTCACCCTGGTGGTGCCCGTGTTCCTGGCGACCCTGGGCATTCTCAGTTCCCTCAACGCCTGGCCGGGGATTCGGGCGGCCTACGAAATCATCGACCACTGGCATTACAAGCAGAGCGAACTGCTGCGCAGCGAGCCGGTGATGGGCCTGGCCTACGATGAGTCGCCACTGTTCAGTGAGATGGAGTCGTCCCACAAGGGGTATCGCAAGTCGCTGTTGTTCTCGATGCGCGCGCCCTGGCTGTTCATGGTGTTCTGGGTGATGCTGGGGGCCTACGCGTTTTACATCCAGGTGGACAATCCCGGCTCATAAGCAATTGGAACTTCACCGACCCGCACGGGACCTTACCTTTACGCAGTCTGCGTTTTCCAACAGAGGTGAGCCATGAGCACAGACAACGACCCGCAAACCAGCAACCGTAACGATCCCGCCATCGACCGCGGCGAACCGGCCCCCGGCACCGCGGCCGACGCGCCGAAAGACCCCAAGCCTGCCAGCGACCCCAAGGCCAAGGAAAACGACTACAGTCCAGACTTCAAGCCCGAGCGCGAGCCCAAGCCTGAAACCGATGCCGATATCGATACCCAAGGCGGTTAGAGGAGACGGTGATGTCAGTTGAAATAGACGAAGACGATGAACTCAATGACCCGGGCAATGAAGACCCGGGTTCATTGATGGATGATGCCGAAGTACCGCTTAACGACCTGGATGATGCCGCTGACGTCGGCAACACTGAAAACCAGGAGTAGACGTCATTGTTGTGCCTGGGCACGTCGTTCATACCACGCCAGCATCGGCTGCGTGCTGAGACCATGAACGACGATGCTCAGGGCAATGACTGACAGCGTCAGGTTCACCGCGACCGCGCTGCTGGTGCCCACCAGCCCGTGGTTGATGGCATAGAACAGGTAGTAGATGCTGCCGATCCCGCGAATCCCGAACCAGCCCACCAGCCCGCGCTGATGGCGATTCAGCAAGCTGCCCCAGGGTATCGACAGCACGCTGAGGGGGCGAATCACGCAAAACAGCACCGCCCCCACCGCCAGCGCCCGCCAGTCCCAATGGCTGACCAGCACCACGCCCAGCAAGGTCACCAGGAACACTTCCATCGAACGCTCCACCAGCCCACCAAAGGCGAGCATGTCGCCCATCATCACCCCGGCGGCGATTTGCGTGTCCTGCAGTTGCCCGACATCGCCATGCAACGCATGCTCCGGCTCAACTTCCATGTGGCCAACCACCGGCTGTGCCAGATGTTCCGCCGGGGTTTGTGAGTTGCCGGTGGACTTGAACTCGGCCTGGCGCAGCCCCAGGCCGGCGGCAAATACCGACAGGAAGCCGTAGCCGCCGATGGCTTCGGCCACCACATAGGCGAGGGCGATCAGGGCCAGCGTCAGGTAGTCATTCGGTGACAGGGTGCTGTCGGCATTGGTGATACGCATCTTCAGGGTGACGCGACCGATGCCACGCCCCATCCAGTAGCCCACGAGCAACCCGGCAGGTACGGCCCAGAGCAGGTTTTTCAGCACCCAGCCGCCCAGCCAGTCACCGTCGAACCCGCCGTGCTGCATGAAAATCAGCGCAAAGATCACGAACGGGAAGGCCGTGCCGTCGTTCAAGCCTGCCTCACCGGAAAGACCGAAGCGCAGCGCGTCATAATCCTGCGCGTTATTGACCTGCACCAGGCCCGCGAGCACCGGGTCGGTGGGCGCAAGGATCGCCCCCACCAGCAGTGAAACCCCCCACGACAACCCCAGCAGCCAATGCAGCACCAGGCACGTCCCGAGGATGGTCAAGAGCATCACCGGCCCGGCCATGCCAAACGCAATGCGCCAGGTTCGGTGCTTGAGGGGCAGGCGCAGTTTCAGCCCGCTGACGAACAGCGAAAACAGCACCGCGACTTCCGTCAGGTGTTCCATCCAACTGGCCGAGGCCTTGATGTCCAGATGCAGCAGGTCCATGCCCAGCGGGCCGATACAAACGCCGAGCAACAGGCACACCGCCGAGGTGGTGACCGGCATCCAGCGCAGGTAGGAGGAGGTGAGGGCGAGGGTGAGCAACACCGCGCCCAGTACGGCCATCCATAGGATGAAGGTCATTGAATAGTCCCGGGCATGGTCTGTGTGAACGTTTGAGGTTTGCCGGGAGAGAGAGGTTCAAAAAACGCGCATTGCCTGCCCGGACAATGCGCGGTTTGTCAGGTCGCCAGGCGTGTTACGTTGGCATTGAGGGTGCTGTTTGGGGTGAAGGAGAAGGTGAACCCCGAGTCGAGAAACTTTTGCAGCCCGTCATTATCAAGACTGAATACCGTTGCACCGACCGATTGATCAAGAGTGCCAGTGGCATCGAACATGGCTTTGTCCAGGCCGGCTTGGTTGGTGTTGTAGATATAGAGCTTTCCATCACTGCTCTTTTGAATATAGGCGGTGTGTACGATATTGCCGTCTGCTCTATTGCTCATGAAATTGATAACGCCTGATTCGGTAATGTCCGCGGGCCTGAATACGGCGCTGGTATTCTCGGCAGTAATACCCATCAGATCCTTGTAGCGTTGCGTGTAATTGGAATCCCCGCTCCTGACCACACTGCCCAGCACGGCCTCGCGAGTTTTCAACGGGAGTGCATTGTCTGCCATCCCGACGAACATGGTTTTTTCGTAGCAGATTGTCCCGGTGTATCCCGTTTTGGCATGGAGCTTCTCCAGTTTGTCGCGAAGCGCTTCTACCGGCACGGCGTCAGCTTTGAAATTTTCCAGCGGCTCGCCAAAGGGCTGTCTGGTTTTCACATTCAAGGCGTGCCAATTACCGGTGGCGTCATCAAACTTCGCAAACACCTTGGCTTCTTCGGTCGCATTGGCCGCCTTGTAAGTGCCTTCAGCAATGCCGGGCTTTTTCGCCAGTGACGTCAGGTCGACACTGCGCAAGGCGCCACGCAGATGATTGACGCCGTTACGTCCAGCGGTCAGCGTGGTGCGCCCCAGCTTCAATGCACTCCGGGCCAGATCATCAGCCCCGCTCAACGGATTGAAACTCCCCAGCGCCGCGCGCCCGACAATCTTCGCGCCCTGGGCGAACTTGCTGAAAGCCGATGCGCCGGCGGCCACGGCCTTGGCCCCCCTGGCTGCCGCACCGAGGCCCACGGCAAACCCAAATATATCCAGGGCCAGGTCGCCGACACCTTCGCCGATGTTGCCGTTTTGAAAGTTGACGATTGCCGACCTCAAGGGGATCAGGTTGAGGAGGAATTCATTGACTTTCTTGTAAAAGGGAACCTCGGTATCAAGCGTGGTGACCCCCTCGGCCTCTTTTTTGAATGACCGGATATCAACATCCGTCACCATGGCATCGGCAATATAAGACGTTCGGGCACTGCCAAAGCTCTTGGGGTTGGCGTCCTGGATTTTTTCATCCGTCAACCCGGGTGCGTACTCGCCCGAAGGTATGACTTCTTCCAGGTCTTTATGGTAATGGGTGTGGTTGGAAGGTTGTTTGCCTGCCGTGAAGTCACCCAGGTCCGTACGCTCGGTAATCTTCGCGGTCCTGAGATTGATTTCGTAGGTGTGCACCTGGTTTTTGCGCCTGGTTTTCACCAGCAGGCAATTGTCTTCGGGCACCCGCTTGCGGGTTTCCTTGCCAAAGTTGTCCTTATCGACGTCGACTTCCCTGACCACTGTGATTTCGCCGTATTCCAGGTTTTTACGGTCTTCTTCAGGGAGCCGCGAAACCATCCACTTCACCTGGGCCGCGACGCTTTTTTCGATGCCGTCGGCGTATTCCCCGAACGCGTCCTGGAACACGTTCGGCATACTTGGCAGGTCTTTGGTTTTTTCCAGCACCTCGCTGAGGTTCAACGTACTGGATGAGGTCACCCAATAATTGTCAGCGGGGGGCGGGGGCCCAATTCCAAGTACCCCTACGGCCGGTGGTTCTTCGACGCCAGGTCGATGGTGAAGCGCGTCCTTCATATACAAGTCGAGGATCGAATAAGGCCCCGGGAAATCGCTATGGGCGGGTTCCAGCGTGATGCTCTTGTCTTCCAGGGTTGCCGTATCCATGCCCGGCAGGGCTTTGCGCAATTGCTCCAGGGCCATTTCCTTGCGTAATGGCATCGGCATGCTCTGTGTTTGACTGGCCGCGCTCAGCTCGGTGATCTGCGCATCGAATGCATCGCGTACATCATTCATTTGGCCTTCGGTCACCGGATACGGCATACCGTTCGCGCTTCCCCAATCCTTGAGCGCCTCTTGCTGGGCGGCATATTCGACATAACGCTCCTGGGCGGAGACCGGCGCGACCTCAGCGTGGAGCATGACCTGCCCATAGGACATCCCTGCGGTTGAACCCGGAGACTGCGCTTCGATGCGTTCTACCGCGGTGACAAAACTGACCCAACTATGGGAACCCGGGGTGACCTGGTCCGGGATGTCTTTAACCAGGAACTCCGGAGCGCGGGTGGAGAGCAGCAGATGCGCTTGTAGCGCCGCTGCCTCGGGTGACGATGCCTTGCCGGTGCTGACAAGATGTTCGGCCAACCGGCTGACGATACCGGAGGCGGGTTTGCCCCAGGTACTGTTCCCGGTCACGGCAAAACCGGCGATGTGATGCCTGGACCTGGGGTCTGTCGCGCGGAACGAGTTGTCTTTGTCCACACTCATGGCTGCCAACAGCCAATCAGTGGCACTGCCTTTGATGGACTGCGCGTCAAATTTTGCCTGGAGGGCCTCGCCCAACGCCTTGCCCTTGGGGGAGCGGATCAGCGAGTCGAGCACCCGCTGCGGGTCAGCCAGCTCGGAAGGCGTGAACGACTTGCCCTGCATGAGGTATTCCACTACGTTCCTGGCGCCGTTCAAATCAACGTCGCCGATCTTGCCGCGGCGCAGGTCGGACCGCAGCTGATTCGCCGCCTCGGGCGCAAGCGGGGGCTGCCATTCCAGCGCACCGCCATAATTGCCATGGAGCGGCGTCTGGAGTTCAGGCCTGAGCAGATAATTCGTCAGGTTCTCCACCTCCTCGGGCGTGGTTGGCACGTCCCAGCCATTGATCTCAAGGAATTCCTTGAGGCTAATGGTGCTCCCTGAGTCGGTGCTCCCGACCTGGCGGTAAGCGCTGTCGGGGTGAAGCTCGACTTTATTCTTTTGCAGGTAGTCGAGAACGTCACCGCTCCCAATGCTGCCCGATCGAATCCGCTCAAGCAGGTAATTGAGTTCACGCCCCACGGTGTTCAGCGTCTGGGTATTGCCCACCAGGGCTTTCTGGCGTTCAACCTCATCCTCACCACGGGTTTCGTGCAGGTCCGCAAAACGGGGGCCGCTCACGCCGGTAAAAGCTTTGTCGCGCGCCAACTCATCTGCACGCTCGTGGGCATGATCCGGCAGGATATGTTCTTGCTCTTTGTAGAATTGGCTCACCAACCACAGGGGGGCACTGTTGCTGTTTTGGGAGAGCGGCGGTTTGAAGGGGATCGGGTTACCGTCGCCGATAACGCGTGCGGCGTCCCTGACCTGTGCGCCCACCTGCGCCCAGCCTTTGTCATCGGGGCCGTTGGGTTGCGCGGCGGCGGAGGGCCTGCGCTGGTAGGTGATCTTCCCGGTATTGGGGTCAATCATCACTGAATTGGGGTTTATCCCGTTTTCCCTCATCCAGTCACGGACTTGCGGGGACTCCATGGCACGCCCCAACTGCGACCACCACTGCCCGAACGTTGAGTTCGGCGGAATGTTCTCGACCATGATCGTGTCATCATGGCCGTCGCCCTTGACCTGACGCAGCGCGCTGGCTACCTGGCCTGCCAGTTCACCGTCGGCATCGGCACGCGGGCTGGGGATCCTGGTCCCGGGGGAGCCTGGGGCGGCATTTTCCGGCGCTGCGGCCTGGAGCCGCGCCGGGGGAAGCGGCTTGTCAGGTGCGTTCAAAGGAATGAAAGAAGCCGTAGCCTGAGTAGGAGCAATTGTCATTGGAGGGGGATCCGGTAATTTATCGAGTACACCCAAGCAGCGCTTCGCTCCAGCGGGTGTAACTCTTCGTACCCGATGCCCCCTCAGCGATTCCATCCCACTGGCATGCAGATTGATACGGCGTTTTACGCACCCATGCTAAGGGTGCGCCGCGGTCCTCAGCCGAATCATGTCGATCAACTGGCGCAATCCCGGCTGCGACTGACGCCGGCTGGGGTAGTACATGCACAGCGGCGCGCCGATGCAGGCCCAGTCGGGCAGCACTTCCACCAGGCGCCCTTCGGCCAGTTCCGCCAGCACGCGATTCTCCAGGCAGTAGGCGATACCCACGCCTTGCAGGGCCGCATCAACGATGGTCTGGGTGTCGGCCGCGCTGAAGTGGCCGGGCACATCGAGCCGCTGTTGGCGTGCGCCATTGCCCAGTTCCCATTTGTAGGTGGTCTTGTCGCCCAGGTACATGCGTACACAGGAGTGCGTGAGCAAGTCCCTGGGCACTGCAGGTGTCCCTGCCTGTGCGAGGTAGGCCGGGGAGGCGACCATGATCCAGCGCAGCTCGCCGGTCAGCGGCACGGCCACCATGTCCTGGGGCACCGTGGCGCCATAGCGGATTCCTGCGTCGTAGCCCTCTGCGACGATGTCGAGCATGCGGTCCTCGATCATCACGTCCAGGCGCAGTTGCGGGTAGGTGCGGGTGAACTCGCCGAGCACCGGCGAAATCAGCAGCACCGCGGCATCCCGGGGTACGTTCAGGCGCAGGCGGCCAATCGGCGCCTCGCGGTACAGTTCGAGGGTGTCGAGGCCGTCCTGGATCGTCGCAAAGCCGGCACTGAGTTTTTCCGCCAGTACCACGCCGGCATCGGTAGGTTCTACGGCGCGGCTGGTGCGATACAGCAATTTGACCCCCAGGCGCGTTTCCAGGTTGCGCATGGTGTGGCTCAGGGCCGAGGTGGTGACGCCAAGTTCATTGGCGGCATGCCGGAAACTGCGGCGACGGATGATCGCCATGAAGACATTCAGGTCGGCCAACTCGGAGCGATTGAACGCAGCCATATCAAGCACCTTTTATGGGGTTTGGGTTGCACGCGGCGTTGAGCCCGATTCAACCACGGATGATCTAGAGTAATCGTTTTTTTACTGATTGTTTCTGGCGGAGGCTTTTTCATGAGTATCGAAACCATCAATATCCCGGGCATCGACAAGGCCGTCTCGCGGATTGCCCTGGGCACCTGGTCCATGGGTGGCTCGATGTGGGGCGGCGCCGATAATGAGGTCTCGGTCAAGACCATTCGCCATGCGCTGGCCAGCGGCATCAACTTTATCGACAGTGCGCCGGTCTACGGCCTTGGGCTGTCGGAAGAACTGATCGGCCGGGCCCTGCGCGGTGTACGCCACACGGCGGTGATCGCCACCAAGGCCGGGTTGCAATGGGACGACGGCACGGTGCGCCGCAATGCCACGGCCCGACGTATCCGCAAGGAAATCGAAGACTCACTGCTGCGCCTCGAAACCGACTACATCGACCTCTACCAGATTCACTGGCCCGACCCGTTGGTAGCCCAGGAGGAAACCGCCGGCGAGCTGGAAAAACTGCGCCGTGAAGGCAAGATCCTTGCCGTGGGGGTGAGCAATTATTCGCCTGCGCAAATGGACGATTTCCGCCAGTACACGCACCTGGACACCGTGCAGCCGCCCTACAACCTGTTTGAGCGGGCGATCGACAGCGATATCCTGCCGTACGCCAAGCAAAATTCACTGGTGGTTTTGGCTTACGGTTCGCTGTGCCGGGGTTTGTTGAGCGGCAGCATGCACGCGGCCACGGGTTTTACCGGGGATGACGTGCGCAAGCTCGACCCGAAATTCAAGGCGCCACGCTTTGAGCAGTACCTGGCGGCGGTCGCGGCATTGGACGTATACGCTCGCGAATGCCACGGCAAGTCTGTGCTGGCCCTGGCGTTGCGCTGGGTGCTGGACCAGGGCCCCACGGTTGCACTGTGGGGCGCCCGCCGGCCGGAGCAGCTCAAAGGCGTTGAAGATGCGTTCGGCTGGCAGCTCACGGCCGATGACCTGCAACATATCGACCGTATTCTGGCCAGCACGATAAAAGACCCGGTAGGGCCGGAGTTCATGGCCCCGGCCCAGCGTTAACCTTTGCGACAGGGATGTCTTGCAGCTGCAAAACACAAAAGACATTCCTTTGGCGTTGAGGTTTTTGGCATGAAGCGCGGTCCCTTGTTCAAGATCATGGGTGGTTTGCTGTGTGTGGTGGCGGTGGCAGCCGCCTGGAAATGGCGCGGCAATCCCGATGTGCTGTGGCAGATCGTCAGCCGTCAATGCGTGCCCGACCAGAACCAGCACCAGAATCCGCGCCCCTGCCTCGAGGTTGATCCGGACAAGGGGTTCGCGCTGCTCAAGGACATCAACGGCCCGTACCAGGACTTACTGATCCCCACCGATAAAGTCACCGGAATCGAAGACGTCGCGCTGGCCCGGGACTTGTTGCCGCATTACTTTGCCCAGGCGTGGAAACACCACGATGTACTCTCGGCCGGCCTGCAAACGCCGATTGCCGACCGTTATGTATCCCTGGCGATCAACTCGCGGTATGGCCGCACGCAAAACCAGTTGCACATTCATATCGCCTGCCTGCGCCCCGACATTTTCAACACCCTCAACGAACGCGCGGCAACCCTTGACGAGCACTGGCAAACCCTGCCGGTAAAACTGCAGGGGCATACCTACAGTGCCCGTACGTTGTCGGCGGTGGAATTCGACCTGCGCGACCCATTGGCCATCCTGAATGACTACGTGCAGGCCCAGGGCGACGCCATGGCCAGTTACAGCTTGCTGTTGGCACCGGCGGCGAACGGCAACTTCGTACTGTTGACCACGCGGTTGACGCTCAAGGAATGGAACCTGGCCTCCGCCGAAGAACTGCAGGACCGCCAGTGCAACCTGATGGACAAACCACCACAACGACCTGTTTTAGCTGTTAACGACATCCGGTGAAGTTTGCCGTTGAACGAGTGTTCAGTTTCAATTATGTTGGCTGCACCCCCTGCCTGGTAACAGGCGGGCTTGCGCTTTTTCTGATTGAACGAGAGGCACTGGCATGCGGTTTTCACCTTTTGTCGAGCGAATTGCAGGGCAGGGCGTAGCCGCCTGGGACATCCACCACGCCGCCTTCCAGGCCAGCAGCAAAGGCGAAGACATCATTATCCTGAGTGTGGGCGATCCGGATTTCGCCACACCCTCGTTCATCACCGACGCCGCCGTCGAGGCCCTGCGCCAGGGCGACACCCACTACACCGAAATCCCCGGCCGCCCGGCACTGCGCGATGCCATCGCCGCACGCTACAGCCAGTCCCTGGCTCGCCCGCTCAACGCTGAAAACGTCATCACCGTGGCCGGTGCGCAGAACGCCTTGTTCGTCACCTCGCTGTGCCTGTTGCAGGCCGGTGATGAAGTGATCGTGCTCGACCCGATGTACGTCACCTACGAAGCGACCCTCAAGGCCAGCGGCGCAACGCTGGTGCGGGTGCCGTGTTCCGCCGACTCGGGCTTTCGCCTCGACCCGGCACTGCTGGCTGCCGCCATTACGCCTCGCACCCGGGCGATCTTCTTCTCCAACCCCAACAATCCCACCGGCGTTGTCCTCAACCCTCAGGAATTGCAGGTGATCGCCGACCTGGCGATCGAGCATGAACTGTGGGTAGTGGTGGACGAGGTCTACGAAAGCCTGGTGTTCGATGGCGAATACCATAGCCTGGCCGCGTTGCCGGGCATGGCCGATCGCTGCATCGTGATCGGCAGCCTGTCCAAGTCCCATGCCATGACCGGCTGGCGCATCGGCTGGATCGTCGCCGCGCCTGCGATGGTGGCCCACGCGGAAACCCTGGTATTGAGCATGCTCTACGGCTTGCCGGGGTTCGTGATGGAAGCCGCGACCGCCGCCGTGCTGGCCCACGATGAAGTCACCCAGGGCATGCGCGAAACCTACCGCCGCCGCCGCGACCTGGTGGTAGCAGGCCTCGGCGGTTGCCCGGGCATTCACGTGCGGGCCCCGCAGGCAGGCATGTTCGTGTTGGTGGATGTGCGGGACACCGGCCTCGGCTCCCTGGATTTCGCCTGGCGGCTGTTCCGCGAAGCAGGGGTTTCCGTGCTGGATGCCGCGGCCTTCGGCGAACCGGCCCAGGGTTTTGTGCGGCTGTCGTTTACCCTGGGTGAAGCGCGACTGGCCGAAGCCTGTGAACGTATCAGCCGCTTCGTCGCCAAGCTCGCCGGAGAACCGCGAATCGAGCCTGCGGCGAAAATCATCAGCGTACAGCCGGTGGCTGCGAAGAAGATGATCGAGGTGCTCGACCTGCATAAACGCTTTGGCAATATCGAGGTGCTCAAGGGCATCTCCCTGACCGCCCACGAAGGCGAGGTGATCTCGCTGATCGGCGCCAGCGGCTCGGGCAAAAGTACCTTGCTGCGCTGCATCAACATGCTCGAAGTGCCGGACCAGGGCAGCATCCACGTCGACGGTGAAAGCATCAAGCTCAACTACGGCCGGCCCGGCGCACCGCTGGTGGCCGACGCCAGGCAACTGGTGCGGATTCGCTCGACACTCGGCATGGTGTTCCAGAACTTCAACTTGTGGCCCCATCGCACTGTGCTGGAGAACCTGATCGAAGCGCCGATCCAGGTGCTGCGCGAAAGCCGGGCCGAAGCCATCGAGCGCGCCGAAGCCTTGCTCGACCGGGTTGGCCTGGCCGCCAAGCGCAATGAATACCCGGCGTTCCTCTCCGGCGGCCAGCAGCAGCGGGTGGCCATCGCCCGCGCCCTGGCCATGCGCCCCAAAGTCATGCTGTTCGACGAACCCACCTCGGCCCTCGACCCGGAGCTGGTGGGCGAAGTCCTGCGGGTGATTCGCTCCCTGGCCGAAGAAGGCCGCACCATGATCCTGGTGACCCATGAAATGGCGTTCGCCCGGGATGTGTCATCCAAAGTCGCGTTTTTGCATCAAGGCCTGATCGAGGAAACCGGCTCGCCGGACTCGGTGTTTATCGACCCACGCAGTGAACGTTGCCGGCAGTTCGTCAACGCGCATCAAACTCGCTAACTCCAAAAAAAGACGGGGCAAGATCATGAAATCCAAACGATTGGCAAAGTGGTTGAGCAGTGCTGTGTTGATGCTGGCGGCAGGTGCTGCGTTGGCGGCGGAGAAACCCATTGTGTTCGCGGTGGCGGCAGAACCCTACCCACCGTTCACGGTGAAGGGCGGCAACGGGGAGTGGTCCGGCTTTGAGGTGGACCTGATTCACAAGCTCTGCGGCTTGATGAAGGCTGAGTGCCAGATCAAGGAAGTGGCCTGGGACGGGATTATTCCGTCGCTGCTGGCGAAGAAAATCGACGTGATTTTCTCCTCGATGTCGGTCACCGAAGAGCGCGAAAAACAGATCGCCTTCAGCCGCGCCTACTACGATTCGCTGCTGGGCATTGCCGGCCCCAAGGGCACCACGGTCGAAGTCTCGCCGGCAGGGCTGAAGGGCAAGATCATCGGCGTGCAGATCTCTACGGTCAGCGCCAACTACCTGAAGAAGTACTACGAGAATATTGCTGACCTGAAGTACTACGACACCCAGGAATCGGCCAACGCCGACCTGATTGCCGGGCGCACCGACCTGATGATGGCCGACGGCGTCGCCATCGCCATGATGGTCAAGACCCCTGAGGCCCAGGGCCTGGCCGAAATCGCCGAAGTGCCTTACGACCCGATCATCGGCCGCGGCGTGGGGGCTGGCCTGCGCAAGGAAGACACCGAACTCAAGGCCCGGCTCGACAAGGCCATCGGTGAGTTGCTGGTGAGCAAGGACTACGCCGACCTGTCCCAGAGCGTGTTTGGGGTATCGGTCAGCCCGTGCAAACGCGCCGACACGCCTGCCTATGTGAGCAAAGTCTGCGACAGCCCCTACACAAACTAACCCGGTAGAAAGGGGAGTGCTTGTGGCGAGGGAGCTTGCTCCCGCTGGGGTGCGAAGCGCCCCCAAAAAATGGGCCTGCTACGCAGTCCAGCGGGAGCAAGCTCCCTCGCCACAGCAAGCTCCCTCGTCACAGGGTCATTGCGTGTCATCGAAATAGGGAGCAGCGATGTTCGATCTACTCAACTTCAGCGAACAAGGCTGGGGCAATGCACTGCTCAAAGGGCTTTGGATGACCCTGCAGATCTCCGCCGGCTCGTTTGCGGTGGGGCTGCTGATCGGCCTGGTGGTGGCCTGCGCCAAGCTCAGTGCACCGCGCCCGATAGCCATGCTGATGCGCGGCTACACCACGGTGTTTCGCGCGGTGCCCGAGTTGCTGCTGATCCTGCTGCTGTATTACGCAGGCTCGATGGGCCTCAACGCATTGATGCTGTGGCTGGGGTTTGCGCAGTTCAACATCAGCGGCCCGCTGGTAGCGGTCCTGGTACTGGGGCTGGTGCAAGGCGCGTACGCCTCGGAGATTTTCCGCGCGGCGATCCTCGCGATTCCCCATGGCCAGATCGAAGCGGCGCGGGCGTTTGGCTTGAGCGGCTTTGGCCTGTTCCGTCGGGTGACCCTGCCGATCATGGCGCCATACGCCCTGGCGGGGATGTCCAACCTGTGGATCAATCTGATCAAGGACAGCGCGCTGATCAGCGTAGTGGGCACCAACGAGCTGCTGTACACCGCCAAACAGGCGGCGGGCTCGACCCGGCATTACCTGTTGTTCTACCTCACGGCCGCCGCCTTGTACTACCTGGTGACACTGGCCTCCAACTACCTGTCCGGGCGCCTGGAGCGACGTATTCGTCGCTGGATGCCGGTTGTCGAGTGAGCCGCACATGCCTGAGTGGATAAGTTATTACGCAGGACTGATCGCCAAGGGCTTGCAGACGACGCTGTCGCTGCTGGTGATCTCGGCAGTGCTCGGCTTCGCCCTGGCGGTGCTGGTAGCGCTGGCGCGGCTGTCCCGGCGCAAGTGGCTGGCCCGTTGCGCACTGGGCTACACCAGTGTGCTGCGGGGCACGCCGTTGCTGATCCAGATCTACATCTTCTATTACGGCCTGGGCAGCCTGTTTGCCCAGTTCCCAATGATTCGCGGGAGTTTCCTCTGGCCGTTCCTGCGGGACGGTTACTGGTACATCGTGTTCGCCCTGGTGTTGTCGGTGGGCGCGTACGTCGGTGAAGTGATTCGCGGCGGGCTGCTGGCCGTGCCCAAGGGTGAAATGGAAGCCGCCTCGGCGTTCGGCATGACGCCACGCCAGGCACTGTTGCGGGTGCGCCTGCCACGGGCCATGCGCCTGCTGCTGCCGACCCTGGCGGGGGAGACGGTGATGCTGCTCAAGTCCACGGCGCTGGCCTCGACCATTGCGGTAGTCGACCTGCTTGGCGCCGCCAACGTGGTACGCGCCCAGACCTTGCAGATCTACCAGCCGCTGCTGCTGGTGGCCGGGGTCTACCTGTGCCTGACCTTTTTGATTGAAGCCCTGTACGCGATTGCCGAGCGACGCGGCACACCGTTGCGCAGGTCTGCCGGATGAAAACCGATCGCTCGTTGCAAGGGATTGCCCTGTGCTCGCTGGCCTATGCGTTCCTGGCGCTGCAGGACGCCGGGATCAAATGGCTGGTGGCCGACTACTCGGTGTTCACCATCCTGTTCTGGCGCAGCCTGGTGGTGGTCGCCGCGTGCGTGATCGCCGGGCGAATGGGTTTGCTCAAGCGTGCCTGGCACTCGGTCAGCCGCAAGCTGTTGATCATCCGCGGCCTGCTGTCGCTGCTGGCCTGGCTGCTGTACTACACCGCCGCCAAGGACCTGACCCTGGCGGAAATGACCACGCTGTATTTTTCCGCACCGATCATGGTCACGTTGCTCGCGGCATTGATCCTCAAGGAGCGCGCCAGTCGCGGCCAGTGGATTTCGCTGATCATCGGCTTTGTCGGCGTGGTGATCGCCTGTCGCCCCAGCAACATGCTCGACCCATTGCCAATCGCCCTGACATTGGCGGCAGCACTGTGCTGGGCGTTTACCTATATCCAGTTGCGCCAGGTGGACGACAACACCTCGGTGCTGGAGCAGATGCTGATCACCAATGTGGTGTTTGTAATCTGCATGGCGCTGACGCTGCCCTGGACCCACACGCCATCGCCGACCCCGGCATGGCTGGGCATGCTCGGCGCGGGGCTGGTGGGCGGGATTGGCCAGTTCCTACTGTTTGCGAGCTTCCGCCGGGCCACGGCGACGCTGCTGGCGCCGTTTGAATACACCGGTTTGATCTGGGCGTTCCTGCTGTCGAGCCTAATCTGGGGCACGGTGATGGACGTGTCGCTGATTTTCGGCGCCGTGCTGATCGCCATCAGCGGCACCCTGGCCATGCTCAGCGCCCGGCACCCCGTGTCACAGGATGTGGTCGGCGCCGAATGCTCCGTGACGCAGCCCCTGTATCCAGCAACGGCAGATGTGCAGCCCGTTGGCGGGGCTGAAGGTGCCGGGGTTGAGGCACCACTCGAGCCAGAGTCCGTCGAGCATCGCCGATAAGCCGATGGCGGCCAGGCGCGTGTCGTGGATCACGAAGCCTTCGCTCTCGGCCAGGTCGTCGAGCAACTGGCGGATCAGTTCGAGGTAGGCGCGGTAGCTTTTTTCATGGGAGTCGTTCACGTGGTTCGAGTGGCGGATCAGGCTCCAGAACACCACCCAGACGCCCAACAGTTTCGGGTCCATGACCCGCGAGGAAAACGAGCCGGCGAGGAATGCATCGAGCCGCGCGGCAGGGCCCACGGCCTGGTCGACTTCCTGCCACAGGGCGGTGGTCAGTTCGCTGGCGAGTTTGTGGTAGGTCTCGGCGATCAGTGCATCGATGCTGCCGAAATGGTGATTGAGCAACCCCACCGAAACCCCGGCTTCAGCGGCGATGCGCCGCACGGAAATGCCGGCATGCCCGTCACGGGCGAGGCTGGTGAGGGTGGCGGCAATCAACAGGTCGCGACGGTCTTCGGCCACAGGCACACCCTCGGTGAAGATACATGGTTGAACGTGTGTTCAATATATACCTGCAGAACCAACAAGAGGAGGGCAACGGCATGGCAAAAGACCTTTCGTGGCAAGTCCCCGGGGATTCCGGGAACACCCTGCACATTGGCGCCTGGCGCTTCGAGGGTGACGGCGACGGCCCTCGGGTGCACCTGCAGGCCGGTGTGCATGCCGATGAAATCGCCGGGATGCTGGTGTTGCATCAACTGCTGCCGCGTTTGCAGGCCTGCCAGGATCAGGGCCGGCTCAAGGGCACGGTGACGGTGGTGCCCCAGGCCAACCCGTTTGGCATTGGCCAGTTTCGCCAGGGGCGGTTGTTGGGGCGGTTTCACGAAGCCACCGGGCAGAATTTCAACCGGGCGTTTGATCATTCATTGGCAATGGAGCGGCCGGCCAGCAACCTGGCGCAATGGCAGAAAAGCCTGGTGCAACTGGCCGCCGATGCTGACCTGGTGCTGGACCTGCACACCGATGATGAAGCCCTGCCATATCTCTACATCCACCGCAGCTTTTGGCCAGAGGGCCAGGTATTGGCGGCGGCGTTGCAGGTGGATGTGGTGATTGTCTGGGACGAGGGTGGTGATGGGTCGTTTGAGGAGACCATCATTGATCATGGGCAGCCGCGGTTGGCGGCGACGATTGAATTGCGTGGGCAGGCGGATGTGAGTGATGCCCTGGCCGGGCAGGATGGTGATGGGATCTGGGGTTGGCTTTGTGCCAGTGGGGTGATTGATGAGGCGCCGGTGATTGCGCAATGGCACGGGCAGGTGGTGGATATGGGCTGCATGGAGACCATCCTGGCGCCGTGTGCCGGGGTGTTGGTGTTTGAGAAAGGTTTGGGTGAACAGGTGGAAGAGGGTGAGCGGTTTGCGCGGATTATTCGGCGGCCTGGGGATCCGGCTTCTGAGGTTGTACTGCATGCGGCGCAAACCGGGCGGATGGTGACGGGGCATCGGGAGCGGCTGGTTTCACAGGGTTCGGTGGTGGCCAAGTTTACCGGGACGCGGTTGTCTGAGGGGTACAGCGGGGGGGTGTTGGATCCTTAGGCGGGAGTACATATCCGTTTCTTCGGTTATGGCTGGTATTGGTTCCGCTCTTACAGCGGCTCACTTTTGAACAGCGCAAAAGTAAGCAAAACGCTCTTGCCCCACCACTCGGCTCCTCGCCTAGGCTCGGAGTGCCCTCACTCCGGCTTTGGACCGTGGGCCGCCGTCATGGGCCATCCTTGGCCCAGGACGGCTAACCCGGCGTCCTGCCGGGTT
>NZ_JBIUVK010000021.1:0-93918 GCF_044742865.1 Pseudomonas sp. NPDC087814
AGAGACGCTATCGGGGGCTAGGGTCTGCGCGTCCGTTCAACGGCAAGATTCTTAGGCAGGCGGCTATTCACTTCCACTGCAGAAAGAGGTGGGCAATTATGCAGATTGCCAAAAAAATTTCAACCTGCTTTTATGATTGTTTTCCCCGAAGGAGTACCCGATGGACTATCGACAGCTGGGCCGAACCGATCTGAACGTGAGCGCGATAGCCTTGGGCACCATGACCTGGGGCGAGCAGAACAGCGAGGCAGAGGCCTTCGCACAGATCGAACGGGCCAAGGCCGCGGGGATCAACTTCCTCGACACCGCGGAAATGTACCCGGTGCCGCCCAAGGCCGACACCTACGCCACCACCGAGCGCTACATCGGTAATTACTTCAAAAGCCGCGGCGACCGTGCCGACTGGATCCTCGCCAGCAAGATCGCCGGCCCCGGCAACACCATCGACTACATCCGCGATGGCAGCCTCAAGCACAACCGCAAGCACATCGCCGAAGCCCTGGACGCGAGCCTCAAGCGCCTGCAAACCGACTGGATCGACCTCTACCAGCTGCACTGGCCGGAACGCAGCACCAACTTTTTCGGCCAACTGGGCTACAAGCACAAGGCCGAAGAAGACCTGACGCCGCTGGAAGAAACCCTCGAAGCCCTGGATGAGCAGGTCAAGGCCGGCAAGATCCGCCACATCGGCCTGTCCAACGAAACCCCGTGGGGCACCATGAAGTTCCTGGCCCTGGCCGAAGCCCGTGGCTGGACCCGCGCGGTGTCGATCCAGAACCCCTACAACCTGCTCAACCGCAGCTTTGAAGTGGGCCTGGCGGAAATCGCCATCCGTGAACAGTGCGGTTTGCTGGCGTATTCACCGCTGGCGTTCGGCATGCTCAGCGGCAAGTACGAAGGTGGCGCACGCCCGGCCAAGGGCCGCCTGAGCCTCTATAGCCGCTTCAGCCGCTACTTCAACCCGCAGTCGGAAGCTGCATGCAGCCGTTATGTGGCACTGGCCCGTGAGCACGGCCTGGACCCGGCGCAGATGGCATTGGCGTTTGTAACCCAACAACCGTTCGTGACCAGCAACATCATTGGCGCCACGACCCTGGAGCAGCTGGACAGCAACATCGCCAGCGCCGACCTGAAACTGTCGGATGAGGTGCTGGCGGGGATTGAGGCGATCCAGAAGGATCATCCGAATCCTGCGCCTTGATTGATCTCTAGACCGCCTTCGCGAGCAAGCCCGCTCCCACATTCCACCGAGTTCCACCTTTGGAATGCAGTCGAATGTGGGAGCGGGCTTGCTCGCGAAGAGGCCCTCAAAAACACCAAGCATTCAAAGCGCCCGCGCAATAATCTCCTTCATGATCTCATTCGTCCCCGCATAAATCCGCTGCACCCGCGCATCTGCCCACGCCCGCGCAATCGGGTATTCCCACATAAACCCATACCCGCCGTGCAGTTGCACACAATCATCCAGCACCTTGCACTGCAGGTCCGTGGCCCAGTATTTGGCCATCGCTGCCGTGGGCACATCGAGCTTGCCTTCCAGGTGCAACTCCATGCACTTGTCGACAAACACCCGGCCGATCTGGGTTTCAGTGGCAATCTCCGCCAGTTTGAATCGGGTGTTCTGGAAGTCGATGATCGCCTTGCCGAACGCCTTGCGGTCCCGGGTGTATTCCAGCGTCCATTGCAACGCCGCCTCAGCTGACGACAGCGCACCAATCGCCACCGTCAAACGCTCCTGCGGCAACTCCTGCATCAGGTAGGCAAAGCCCATCCCCGCCTGGCCCAGCAGATTCTCCTTGGGCACCCGCACATCCTGGAAGAACAGCTCCGATGTATCCTGGGCCTTCATCCCGACCTTCTCCAGGCGCTTGCCCTTGTCGAAGCCCGGCGTGTTGGCCTCCACCAGAAACAGACTGGTGCCCTTGGCGCCGGCCTTGGGATCGGTCTTGGCCACGACGATCACCAGATCAGCCAGGAAGCCATTGGTGATGAACGTCTTGGAGCCGTTGATCACGTATTCATCGCCATCCAGCACCGCCGTAGTCTTGACCCCTTGCAGGTCGGACCCGGCCCCCGGCTCGGTCATGGCAATCGCCGTGACCATTTCCCCGGAGATCAGCTTGGGCAGGTACTTGTGCTTCAGCGCCTCACTGCCGTAATGCAGAATGTAGGGCGCAACAATGTCCGAATGCAGGGAGAAACCAATCCCGGTCAATCCCAGCCGGCTGATCTCCTCGATCACCACCGCGCTGTAGAGAAAGTCCGCCCCGAGGCCGCCGTACTCTTCCGGCAAATGCGAGCAGAGCATCCCCGCCTCCCCCGCCTTGTTCCACAGGTTGCGGTCGATGTAGCCCTGCTTTTCCCATTGCCCGTGGAACGGCGCCGCGTCTTTTTCGAGGAAGGTGCGCACGCTCTGGCGGAAGAGTTCGTGCTCCGAGCTGAACAAGGTTCTGGGAATCATGGGTCACCTGTGTGAATTGTCGGACAAGACCGGGATCACAGAGCCTAAGCCGCGAAGGCGTCACGGGACACTGGACACATGCGACAAAAAATAAGACGATCCAGCCGTCTGGTGACCACTTTCCCCTATAAGAATAAATGAAATTATGTCTAACCAAATCTCCACGCCCTTGCGGCGCGTCAGCATTTTGGCCATTGATCGGGTATTCGCTTCAACCCTCATGCAAGCCAAGGATTTCTTCCACCTCGCGAGCCTACGCTACGGCAGACAGCTGGGCCAGGGCCTCACTCCCGCCTTCGAAACCCGCCTGGTCAGCCCCGACGGGCAGTCGGTGCGCAGCTTCAGCGATGTGATCATGCCGGTGGACGGCGGCCTCGAAAACGCCGACATCATCGTGCTCCCGGCCTTCTGGGACGATTTCGACTCGTTGTGCCAACGCTACCCCCAAGTGCTGCCCTGGCTGCGCGAACAACACGCCCGTGGCGCGGTGCTGTGCGGCGAAGCCACCGGGGTGTTCTGGCTCGCCGAAGCCGGCCTGCTGGATGGCAAGGAAGCGACCACCTATTGGCGCTTCTTCAACGCTTTCACCGAACGCTTTCCCAAGGTGCAACTGAACCAGGACAAGCACCTGACCGACGCCGACAACCTGTACTGCGCCGGCGGCACCACTTCAGCCTGCGACCTCTACATCTACCTGATCGAACGCTTCTGCGGCGCCAACATCGCCCAGGCCGTGGCCCGCGACATCCTCTACGAAGTGCAACGCAGCTACGCCCCCGGGCGCATCGGTTTTGGCGGGCAGAAGCTGCACCAGGACGTGATCATCCTGCAGATCCAGCATTGGCTCGAAGAGCACTTCGCCGACAAGTTCCGCTTCGAAGACGTGGCCCGGGAACACGGCATGAGCATCCGCAACTTCATGCGCCGCTTCCAGACCGCCACCGGTGACAAGCCGCTGCACTACCTGCAACGGTTGCGCATCGAGACAGCCAAGGGCCTGCTGTCCGGCAGCCGCAAAAGCATCAAGACCATCAGTTACGAGGTGGGCTACGACGACGCGAGCTTCTTTGCGAGGCTGTTCCGCCAGCATACCGAGCTGTCGCCCAACCAGTATCGCCAGCAGTTCCAGCAGGCCGCGTAACCAAAGGGTATACACAGTAAAAATGTGGGAGCTGGCTTGCCTGCGATGGCGGCGTGCCAGGCACCAGAGGCATCAACCGACAGACCGCTATCGCGGGCAAGCCCGGCTCCCACAGTTGCTTTCTGTTGACCTGGAAATTTTGCATAAAAAAAGGCCCGCATCGCTGCGGGCCTTTTTCATTTCAAGCACATCGCTTACGGCTTGTGCGCCCGCGACAGGAACTCGTGGGACTGCATTTCCAGCAAGCGGCTCAAGGTGCGCTGGAATTCGAAGTTCAAGCGGCCGCCGGTGTAGAGGTCCTTGAGCTCGACTTCCGCCGAGATGATCAGCTTGACGTTGCGGTCGTAGAATTCGTCGACCATGTTGATAAAGCGCCGCGCGATGTCGTCGGTGGTGACGCTCATCTGCTCGACACCGCTCAGGATCACCGCGTGGAAGATCTTGCCCAGTTCGATGTAGTCGTTCTGGCTGCGAGGGCCGTCGCACAGTTCGCGGAATTCGAACCAGGCCACGTCATCGCAGGTGCGCAGTGCGATGATTTCGCGGTTTTCGATGATCAGCTTGTCGTTTTCAATCGCCTGGGTGCATTCCGGCGTCAGCGCGCGGAAGCTCTTGCGCAGGCTTTCCTGGGCCACTTCGTTGAGCGGGTAGTGGAACAGTTCGGCTTGTTCAAGGTGACGCAGGCGGTAGTCGACGCCGCTGTCGACGTTGACGATGTCGGTGTTCTGCTTGATCAGGGCGATGGCCGGCAGGAAACGCGCGCGTTGCAGGCCGTCCTTGTACAGGCCGTCGGGCACGATGTTCGAGGTGGCGACAAGGGTCACGCCGTTCTTGAACAACTCTTCCATCAGGGTGCCGAGGATCATCGCGTCGGTGATGTCGGACACGAAGAACTCATCGAAACAGATCACCCGGGCTTCTTCCGAGAAGCGCTTGGCGATGATGGTCAGCGGGTTCTTTTCGCCCGGCAGGGTCTTCATCTCTTCATGCACGCGCTTCATGAAGCGGTGGAAGTGGGTGCGGACCTTTTCCTTGAACGGCAGCGCTTCGAAGAAGGTGTCCACCAGGTAAGTCTTGCCCCGGCCAACACCACCCCAGAAATACAGGCCCTTGACCGGCGTATGGTCTTTCTTGCCAAACAGCTTGCTGAACATGCCCGGCTTGTTCTGCGAGGCCTGGACCAGATCGTCGTACAGGCGCTGCAAATGGCGCACCGCAGTTTCCTGGGCAGCGTCATGGAAGAATTCAGGGCGTTTCAGATCAGCTTGATATCGTTCTAGGGGCGTCATAATTCGTTAGCAAGGCAACAAAAACGGGCCGCCACTGTAACGACGGCCCTGAAGAATGGCAATCAACCCTTGGTCGGGTCAATCCTCGATTGGGGTCAACGCAACGCGCAAGGCTTCGATCGCCGCATCCCGCGAGGCGCTGTCGGCGAACGCCGGGCTATCGGCGACGACTTCACCGTCCAGCCACACGCTGAAGCTCGAGGCTTCACTGCGTACATCCAGCGCCTGACCCGATTGCAGCTGCTTGGTTACGGCGCCTGCGGTTTTACCGTCGGCAAAGTTGCGCGACAGCAGCAGTTGCTCGCCTTCGGCCGCCAGCAAACGGAAGCGGAAGCTGCCGTCGTCTTCGCGGAAGCTGACAAAGCGTGCGGCTTTCGCAGCTTTCTTCTTGGTGGTGGCAGCCACGGCGACCGGATTGACGAACGAGCGCAGGCCCACCGCTTCACGCAGTTCGGCCAGGAACGGTGCAGCCACGGCGCGGGCTTTGCGGGCGCCGACCAGCAGCAGGTCTTCCATGTCCGACGGGCGCGACATCAGTTGGTGATAACGCTCGCGCGCTTCACCCAACTGGCCGTCCAGCAGTTGGAACAGACGGTTCTTCGCCTCGCCCCAGCCCAGGCCTTGCAGCAGTTCACCGCGGAACTCTTCTTCCTGGGCCTTGGTGGCAAACGCTTGGTACAGGGTGAACAGGTGCGAATTGTCCGGATCCTTGGCTTCGCCCGGCGCGCGGGAGTCGGTGACGATCCGCGAGATCGCGTCCTTCATGTCCTTGGCGCTGGTGAACAACGGGATGGTGTTGTCGTAGCTCTTCGACATCTTGCGGCCATCCAGGCCCGGCAAGGTGGCGACGCTTTCTTCGATCAGCGCTTCGGGCATGGTGAAGAATTCTTTACCCTTGCCGAACAGGTGGTTGAAGCGCTGGCCGATGTCGCGGGCCATTTCCACGTGCTGGATCTGGTCACGACCGACCGGCACCTTGTGGGCGTTGAACATCAGGATGTCCGCGGCCATCAGCACCGGGTAGCTGTACAGGCCCATGGTGATCCCCGCATCCGGGTCTTCGCCGTTCTCCAGGTTCTTGTCCACCGAGGCCTTGTAGGCATGCGCCCGGTTGAGCAGGCCTTTGGCCGCCACGCAGGTCAGCAACCAGGTCAGCTCGGGGATTTCCGGGATATCGGACTGGCGGTAGAAGGTTACCCGGTTCACATCCAGGCCACCGGCCAGCCAGGTCGCGGCGATTTCCATGCGCGAGCGCTGGATGCGCTGCGGGTCATCGCACTTGATCAGGGCGTGGTAGTCGGCCAGGAAATAGAAGGAGTCGGCGTTGGCGTCCTGGCTGGCAAGGATCGCCGGGCGGATCGCGCCGGCGTAGTTGCCCAGGTGCGGCGTGCCGGTGGTGGTGATGCCGGTGAGGATGCGGGTACGGGTCGTCATGGGTGATCGCTTGTCATCAATTCGAAAGACGTGGCAGCACAAGATCCTTGAGATCGGTCAGCTTGCCATGAAAAAAGTGTCCGCATTCTGCCACTTTCAGCAGCTCATGGGGGCGATTCAGGGCCGCGGACCAGTCGTAGACGAGTTGCGGGTCGACCACTTCGTCGGTTTCCGGCTGGATCACGGTCAATGGGCAGCCTTGTGGCAACACGTCGTTATCCCGCAGGCGCATCACGGCCGCGGCCACCATGAACAGGTGCGCGAGTTTTTCGCCCTTGGCTTCCAGGCGGCCGCCGAGGGTGGCCGCGACAAACCCGCCGAAGGAAAAACCCAGCAGGGTGATCGGCAGGTCGGGATGCTTTTCACGCAACCAGGTGGCTGCCGCTTCGGCGTCGTCGACTTCACCGGTGCCCATATCGTGCGTACCGGCACTGGTGCCGACACCGCGATAATTGAAACGTAACGTGATCAAGCCGGCATCGCGCGCGGTGCGTTGCAGGGTCGATACGACTTTGTTGAGCATGGTGCCGCCCTGCACCGGGTTCGGGTGACAGATCAGCGCCAGGCCACGTGGCTCGGGGTGATCCAGATACAGGGCGTCCAGTTGGCCTACCGGGCCATCGATCAAAACGGGGGTTTCACGCATCAGCAAGGAAGGAACTCCGTGACCTCTCAAGGGGTCGACTCGTCTAGCTAAAAGTCTGTGCATGGCATCATTGCGAGCTTAATCGCGGTATACAGCGCAGGTCCGAGCCGTTAACGTAAAGCAAAGCCGTTTATAGAGGAAGGACTCGTGGAACACTCGCTCTTAGTTTGGTTGTTGCCGACTCTCGCCTTGGTTGCCGGTGTCGCCATTGGATTCCTGGTTGCCCGCCTGCTGCCGAATGCCGCGCCTAACCGCACGCAGCGTCAGCTGGATGACATTCAGGAACGTTTTGACAGTTATCAGAACGAGGTTGTTACCCACTTCAACAGCACCGCGACCCTGGTGAAAAAGCTCACTCAGAGCTATCAGGAAGTACAGGATCATCTCGCCGAGGGTGCCAACCGCCTGGCCCTGGACGACATCACCCGCCAGCGCCTGCTGGCCGCGCTGCATTCCGATGCACCGCACGCTCCACGGGAACGCCTGACCCCTCCGCGGGAAAATCAGGAACCGCCACGGGATTACGCGCCAAAAACGCCAAATGCCCCGGGGATGCTGGATGAGCATTACGGCTTGAAGAAGTAATAGCTTTTCAAGCGGCATGAAAAAGCCCGGCTGATCGATGATCAGCCGGGCTTTTTTGTTGGAATCAGGTCGACCAGACGACACTGATCCAATGTGGGAGCGGGCTTGCTCGCGAATGCGGTCTATCAGTCACCCTATGTATTAACTGACCCACCGTATTCGCGAGCAAGCCCGCTCCCACATTGACCGAGTCCGACTTCAGGACACTGGCTGTTCTTGTAGCTGCCCGTTCTCGATCCGCACGTGCCGCCCATGGAAACGCTTGAGGCTGCTGCGGTGCCCGACGCTGACGATGCTCAACCCCGGCAACTCATCGATCAACGCCTGATACAGCGCCGCCTCATCTTCCTCGTCCATCGCCGAGGTGGCCTCGTCCATGTACAGCCATTGCGGTTCAAACAACAACGCCCGCGCAAACGCCAGGCGCTGTTGCTCACCCGGCGACAGCATGCGCTGCCAGTGATTGGCTTCGTCCAAGCGTGGAATCAGATGCGCCAGGCGGCAGGTTTCCAGGACCTGTGCATAACGTTGCGCCGGGTACGCGCCCTCCTCCTGTGGATAACTCAACACACCCCGCAAGGTACCAATCGGCAGGTACGGCTTTTGCGGCAGGAACAGGTAACGCTCGGCCGGCAAGCGGATGTTGCCGTGGCCGTTTGGCCAGAGATTGCCCATGGCCCGCAGCAAGGTTGACTTGCCGCTGCCGGAACGCCCGCTGAGCATCAATCGCTCACCCTCGGCAACCGTCAGGTTGGCGCCATCCAGCAGGTGACGACCATCCGCCAGATCGAGGCTGAGGTTGCTCATCTGCAAATTGCCGCCCTGGCGTTGCAACTCGATGCCCGTGTTGCGGCCTTCGTTTTCTTCCATCGCCTCGCCAAAGCTCAGCAGACGATCACAGGTCGCACGCCAACTGGCCAACACGGTGTACGCGTCGACAAACCAGCTCAGGCTGCCCTGCACGCTGCCAAACGCGCTGGCCACTTGCATCAGCACGCCCAGCTCTATCTGGCCGGAAAAGTAACGCGGCGCTGCCACCACAAACGGGAAGATGATCGCGATCTGCGAGTAACCACTGGTGAAGAAGTTCAGGCGCTTCTTGAGCTGCATGATGCTCCAGAAGTTGCTCCACACCCGCCCGAAACGTGCACTCAGTTGTTGGTGTTCATTCGGCTCGCCATTGAACAGCGCGATGCTTTCGGCGTTCTCGCGCACCCGCACCAGGCTGAAACGCAAGTCGGCCTCGAAGCGTTGCTGGCGGTTGCTCAAGCCGATCAGTTTTCGACCAATCAAGTGGGTCAACCAACTGCCCAGCACGGCATATACCAGTGCCGCCCAGAACATATAGCCGGGAATCGTGATGCCCCAAACCTCGATACTGCCGGACACGCCCCACAGGATCACCGAGAACGACACCAGGCTCACCAGGTTACTGATAAACCCCAGGCCCAGGCTCAGGGTGCTGCTGGTAAAGGCGTTGAGGTCTTCGGAGATACGTTGGTCGGGGTTATCGGTGTAGCCGCCATATTCCAGGTGGTAGTAGTTCTTCTCGCTCAGCCACTTGGCGAAGTAGGTTTCAGTCAGCCAGCGCCGCCAGCGGATGGTGAGCATTTGCTGCAAATAGGAAGTGAACACCCCGGTGACGATCGCCACCACGGCGATCACGCTGAAATACATCAGCAGGTGGGTGAAGGCGTCGTAGTCCTTCTTTTCCAGGGCGTTATAGAAGTCGCGGTTCCAGCTGTTGAACCACACCGACACCGCCACACTGAACAGCGACAGCCCCAGCACCACCAGCAACAACAGCCAGGCCTTGAACTTCTCCTCACTGCGCCAGTAGGGGGTGATCAGCGCCCAGACTTTCCTTAAAAATTGCCCACGCACCGCGTCATTGACCGCGGAATACTCAGCGTTCTGATTCATTGTTCAGGCTCGGTAGGAAAAAAATAACAGGCGTTTGAACCGATCATAGACGATCGGTTCAGGGCTCCGTGCGGCCTGAAGCAGATTGTTCAGTCGCCGTTCAACGTCGAACCGGGCGTTTCTGCAACTTGCGCTGCAACGTTCGACGATGCATGCCCAGGGCGCGGGCCGTGGCGGAGATGTTGCCTTCGTGCTCGGTCAACACCCGCTGGATGTGTTCCCACTGCAGGCGGTCCACCGACATCGGGTTTTCCGGCACCAGGGTGTCGAGGTCAGCGTGCTCGGAGAGCAAGGCGGCCAGCACGTCGTCGGCATCTGCCGGCTTGCACAGGTAGTTGCAGGCGCCACGCTTGATCGCCTCGACGGCGGTGGCAATGCTGGAATAGCCGGTGAGGATCACCACGCGCATTTCCGGGTCCAGCTCCAGCAGCTTGGGCAGCAGCACCAGGCCGGAGTCGCCGTCCATTTTCAGGTCCAGGGCCGCGTATTCCGGCAGGTCGGCCGTGGCGATGGCCAGGCCTTCCTCGGCGGAACCTGCGGTGCTGACGCGAAAGCCACGACGGCTCATGGCGCGGGCCATCACGCGGGTAAAGGTGGCGTCGTCATCTACCAGCAGCAGGTGCGGCAGTTCTTCGCCTTCGACTTGGATCTCGTCACTCATCGATGTCTCCTCGTGCGACACGGGGCAGGCGCAGCTCGGTGAGCGTGCCGCCTTCCTCATGACTATAGAGTTTCACTGAGCCGCCCGCGCGGGTCACGCTGGCCTTGCTCAAAAACAGGCCCAGGCCGAAGCCTTTGCCCTTGGTGGTAAAGAAGGGCTTGCCGATCTGCTCGGCAATCGCCAGCGGCACACCGGCGCCGTGGTCGCGAATGCTGATGGTGAAGTCTTCCGCATCCCAGTCCAGGGTCACTTCCAACCCTTCCGGGCAGGCATCGGCGGCGTTGTTCAGCAGGTTCAGCAGCGCCTGGGTCAGGTCCGGCGGCGGCGCCATGCGCGGCACCGTGCCCTGGCCCAGCAGGTGGAACCGGTAACTGGCTTCGGGACGCATCAGGTGCCAGCGGTTCAGGGCTTCGTCCAGCCACTGGGTGACGTCTTGCATCTCCACCGCCAGGCGGCGATTGGCCTCGGCGGCGCGCACCAACTGCTGCAAGGTCAGCTTGCACTGCTTGACCTGTTCCTGCAGCACGCTCAGGTCGTCTTGCAGGGCCGGGTCGTGATGGTCCTGGGTCATTTCCTTGAGCAGTACGCTCATGGTCGCCAGCGGCGTCCCCAATTCGTGGGCCGCGCCGGCGGCCTGGGTGGCGACGGCCAGCAACTGCTGGTCCCGCAGGCCTTCTTCACGGCGAATGGCGCGCAGCTCTTCCTGGCGGCGCAGCTCTTCCGCCATTCGTGCGGCAAAAAAGGTGATGACCGCCGCCGACAGGGCAAAGCTCAGCCACATGCCGTAGATCTGCAGGTTTTCCCGGGCGATGGGGAAGGTCTGCAACGGGTAGAACTGTGCCAGCAGCAGGGTGTACAGGGTCAGGGCAATACCCGACAGCACCACCGAATAACGCCACGGCAAGGTCACCGCCGCGATGGTCAGTGGCACCAGGTAATAGGACACGAACGGGTTGGTGGAGCCGCCGGAGAAGTACAGCAACACGCTGTGGATAAACAGGTCGCAGGCCAGTTGCAGGGCGTATTCCAGCTCGGTCACAGGCCACGTGGTGCGCAGCCGGATGACGGTAAATACACACAGCACCGTGGAGAAGCCGAGGGTCACGGCCAACTGCAACCAGGGCAGCGGCAGCAGTTTGAACCAATAGGCGAGCCCCACCGAACCGGCCTGTGCGGCCAGCACCAGGGTGCGGATGAACGTCAGGCGCCAAAGGTTCTGGCGGGTGGCGGAAGTCAGTTTTACGGCGGCGAGCATGAGCTCTCCCGATGAGCGCTGCAGGCGGATCGCACGGAGTATAAACGAAGCGACAGCGCTGGCACGGCGTGTGTGGCTCTTTGACGCAGGGGGCAGGATCATGACCGTTCGTCGGCATCCGCCAACTTGTAGCGAATGTGTAAACCCGAAGAACTGAAACCTTGCGTCTACAGTCTTACCGAACACGAACATCTCAAGGAGCTTACATGTCTCGTTTCATTCGCAGTGCAGCCACCCTCACCCTCGGCGCCGCTACCCTCGCCAGCCTGCCGGCCATGGCCGCTGACGAACTGCATTACAACCAGATTTCCCTGCGTGCCGAAGTCAGCCAGGAAGTGGCGCGCGACCAGATGATCGTCACCCTGTACACCGAGTCGCAGAACACCGACCCGGCCAAGCTTGCCGCCGAAATCACCACCACCATGAACAAGGCGCTGGCCCAGGCCCGCGAAGTCAAAGGCGTGACCCTGCGCCAGGGTAGCCGCAACAGCTACCCGATCTACGACAACAAGAACCAGAAAATCACCGGCTGGCGTGAACGCGCTGAGCTGCGCATGGAAAGTGCCGACTTCGCCGCCCTGTCCAAGCTCACCGGCGACATGCTGACCAACCTGAAAATGGACAGCATGGACTTCGCCATCGCCAACCCGACCCGCAAGGCCAGCGAAGATGCCCTGCTTAAAGAAGCGGTCACCGCATTCAAGGCCCGTGCCCAACTGGCCACCGATGCGCTGGGCGGCAAGGGCTACAAGATCGTCAACCTGAACTTCAACACCAACGGTTATCCACAGCCGTATGCACGTGGCGGGATGATGATGAAAGCCGCAGCGATGGATTCGGCACCGACGCCGGAAGTCGAAGCCGGCACCAGCCAGGTCAACATGACCGCAGATGGCGTGATCGAAGTCCAGATGCCTTGATCGAGCGGTACCCCAGTTGCAATGACGCTGCCCACGGGCAGCGTTTTTTTTTGCCTGCGCACTTCATTCAAGAAGTATCAGCGGTAATAACCGGATATCAGCTTAAGAAAATACTCAATGGCTGAGAGTGTTCTGGTCCACACACCTTGAAGCGCACCGGCGATAAATCTTTTCAGCTTATAACCCGCGTAATGGCGAACTACATCTTCCCCATCAAAGAACGGAACACGCCTACACGCTGAACCACCTATGGCGGACATCACATCATTCCTGCACACCATGCACATCAGGATTTGTCATATGACCACCATAGGTTCCATCGCGGCAAACAACGGCTTCTTCCTTGATACCCCCTCCTCGGCAGGTATTGCCGAAGAACAGGGAAAACCCCGCCAAGGTACGGATACTTCACGGCAGACATATTCGCCAGGGCAGCCCGTAAAGGCAGCCGATCGGGCCACCGACACTCCCGCATCACGACCCCGCCGTCACACTCACGACGTGTTGATCCCGGGATTGCCATACAACAAGACAGTCGAAAACTACATTCGCAGTGCAACGACAGGGTTCGAGACGCCCCTGGAAAGCACCGCCAACCTTATCAAGGCCGAAATCAAGAAAAAGTGGGGCGAGGACGTTGATCCGGACAACACGTTTATTACTACCTTCAACTACGACCCGACACGGGGAAGGCCTCCTCGCAATGCAAAGGTACTGAACCGGATAACCTTGACCCAGGCGGCCCTGCAAGATGTGCAGAAAAAAAACAACACCGATGAACACCAGACGCCCGAGGAAAAAACACGCACGACCCTGCATACCTGGCTGGAACGGCTACTGACGTTTTCGCCGCTGGGCCAGGCGGGGCTTGCCATTGACTCTGCCGTCAATGCCCAGCAGACCTATGAGTTTATATACCGCGCCTCCCCGCCCGGCCAGCGCCAGCAATACAACGAGTCGATGCGGATCAAAAAGACCCCGGAGCAATTCAGGGAATTGGTGTGGAACACCGAACGCGCCGCGCCGTATAAAACATTCCTGGATACGTTCTGGCCCAGCCACGAAAGCAAATACACGGCATTGACCAAGGCCTCCTTCGTTGCCGCCATCCTGCTCCAGGAAAAGACCGGCAGCCTGAGCCCAAGCGACAAGGAACTGGCGCTACGCGCAGCGAACTTGACCACCGATAAAGACTGGTCGAACCTCCGCGTCGAGGACCTGAAAGCCTCTGCCGCCCAGGACCCAGGCCTGGAAATGGGTCTGCTCAGCATCAACGGTTTTCAATCTTCGGACCTGCTGTACATCACCGACAAAAACCCCAAGGTCACCGATGACGGCAAGATCATCAGCCCCACGCTTTTGTATATTCCCGGCAACTCGTCGCCTATTCATCGCTTTGACAGCCAGGCCCAGATGAAAAACTGGCTGGCTGAGCAAGCTGCCGACCCCACCAAGCGCGAAGCCCTTTCAACCCATTTCACGCTGCGTGACCAGGCCGACCGGACGTTCTCCGACGGCGTGAACCAGACACTGACCGGGCTGGGTGGCTGGCACCGCAAAGACGCGCCGGATGCCGATGTGTTGGAGCGCCTGAATGAATTCAACCCGCAGACTTTCATCACCACCGAACCCCTCGCCCAGGACCCATTCGAGGCCATTACTGCCCGCCAGAAAGATCGCTCGTACAAGGATGCCGAGACCCAAATCGTCACCGACAGCGACGTGACCAAAGCCAACATCCTCAAAGGCCTGGAAACCGCCACCAAGGTCGCGATGCTGATGACGCCGCTGGCACTGGTGATGCCCGAAGTCGCCGTGGCCCTCGAGGTGTTCTACGTCGCCTCCGGCGTAGCGGAGGCCGGTATCGGCATCGATGACGTCAAGCACGGCAAGAAAGGCGGGGCCGACCATATCGTGTTCGGAGTGCTCAATGCGCTGCCGACGGTGGCTTCGGGCGCAACTTCACTGGTGGAGAAAGGGATAGAGAGGGCCTCGAAAGCCCTTGAGTCCTCCACCCGCATCGCCCTCACGCGCGAAGTCGAGCCGGGAGCTGCAGGGGCAAGCGTGCTGGTACCTGAGGGCCTGTCCGCAGACCAGACCTTCCTGATCAAGCGTGCAACCCATACCGATGTAGTGGTCGGGGATGACGTTTACCGCTACGACCCCGCACAACCGGACGCCTTGACCAAGATGGGGCCTACCGAGCATGCCGAGCCGCTGGAGGATTTTGAAGCCGTTTGTGCGCCGGTTGGGCGCCGCGTAAAGCGCAACATTGACAGCTTGTGCTACACAAAAATGATCGAGGACGCCGATACATCGGTCGCTCAAGACGCCCAGGCACTTGAGCATCGGCGTCTCTTGCCGGGCGCCCCAACGCAGGAAGGCGCGCGGACCGTGGTGCATGAGCACAGGCTGTATAGAGTGAGCGACACATCCAGCCAGGAGCTGATGTCGGTGCCCGGGCACACGCCGGTTACCTACCGCAACCAAACCAGCGGGGTGGTGCTCAATGAGCCGGACTTCGGCTATGAAGATATCGGTCAACCACGGGCGCTCAACCAGGAAACCGTGGTTGTAAAGCTGGACCAGATCAGTGATCTCAGTGATGACCAGCGCGTCCTGAGGGGCATAAAAATACCCTACGCAGGAATAGATTATGTGGTGGTCGAGGGCGATACCGGCATTTACTACGTGGCCGAATACGACGGTTCGAACCCTGCGCTCAACTTTCAACGCATCGCCGCAAACACCGATCCGGCCAGCCGGGACATCATCAGGCTGCATGACGAGTACAAGGACCTCTATCGTGACATTTCCGGAAAAACCCACAATAACGATCTGGTGATACTGCCCTCCCTGGACTCACTGGCAAAAAAACTGAGCCTTGAATACAACTTCACACCCGATCAAGCCACCCAACTGGACCGAGTCCTGGCCGGACTGTCCGATGAAAAGAAACGTGAAGTTCTACTGGCAGTCTATGCCTGGGACAAGAAGGTAGAGGTGGCCGCCAAGACCATACAACTTGAGCCCCTTCAAAAGCCTCACTATTTCGGGCAGCTCACGGTCAACGAGCAAAACAAGGCCTACGCCCGTTGGGGCAAGAGAACGGTGGAGGAACAGTTCCAGACAACCGGTATACGGTCGGCCAACCAGAAAACCCTGGCCGATGCCGGTAACAGTCTGCGCAGCGACGTGGCCAATGAAATAGTGACCTGGCTATACACTCGAACCGGCGCGCCCAACTACTCGGAGGTCATCCTGAAAACGGGGGCCGGCAATTGCGACCAGATGGCCAGGGTCGCCACCGATACCGTTAACGCCAGTGGCGGCTTTGCCCGCATTGCACAAGTGCAGGGACACACCTTCAGCGTGGTCGGCGGCCCCGCAAGTCAGCCTAACCTCTTGACCGCTGGATTTGCCGAGCCCGAATGGGCTGATGCGTGGATAGTGGACCCATGGGCCGGTATCACTTGTCCGGCCAACGAGTACCACGGCCAATTCGCACAACGCATGCAGGAATGGAGCGACGAGGGCCGGCAAATCCTGATCGGAGATGGTGGTACGCCGCCTCGGCACGTCTGGAGCGATCCTATGGACCCGCGGTGGATACAGTCCACCGTTTATGGCGGCGCACAGGTGTTTTAAGGCGATCGCCGCGACGCAGGCGCTTATCTCAACCTGGGTAACCCGAACGGCGGCAACCGTGGTGACCGCCGTTCTCGTTCGCGTAGCGTTTACCTGCCATTTCAGGGAGCAGGACTGCAATGCCGCTGCCTTCGGGCAGCATTTTTTTTGCCTGGCACTTAATTCAAGAAGTTTCAGCGGTAATAACCGGTTACCAGCTTCAGAAAATGCTTAATCGCCGGGCGTCTGCTGGTCCGGACACATTGAAGTGCGTTGGTGATAAATCTTTTCAACTTATAACCCGTGCAATGGACAACTACATCCTCACCCTCAACGAGCGGAACACGCCTGGACGCTGCACCACTCATGGCGTAGATCACCGTACTCCTCATCCACAGTTTATGGCGGCGCAGATGCGTGCAATCAACATCCAGCCAGGTAATCTGAAATGACAAGCTCAGTTCAACTTAACATTGTCCATTACCCAAAAACACCGCTACCCGGTACGACTCAAGAACAACGTACCGAGGCGCTGGAACGGATACCGCCAACGCCATTGAAGAGTACCGATATTTATGAAACGGACAACGTTGGCACTGCCGCCAGGAACGAGTCTGATATCTACAAGGCAACCATTTACGGACCCGACTTTGTTCACGCTCCAGGCGATGGGTATATCTACAATGAGCGAGAGGCTCATATCGATGCCTATGCCAATCGTGTAAAGACGCAGATCGAAAATATAGAAAGTGGCACTGAAGGCGAACGAAACGTCAAGTTCCAGAACGTGCGCCTGTTCATGGACCCCGCAGGATACTTCAGTGGGGGTTTATTGGCAGCCGGGTTCGACCCGCATGAAAAGTTCACGGTAACGTTCAATACCTATGTCGGTATGGGCACAGCACAAAATCTCTCTGATACCCAGACACACACTTATTTCGCATGGGAAATTGCAGCGGGTGCTCTAGCGCACGACAGACCCGCACGTGGTGGGGTTTTAAATTTTCCTGAAATGGAAATAGAAAAAAAAGACCGGACAAAAATCAATGATTTGGAAGCGTTCGGCCGACAACTTCAAGCTCGCTGGGAGAAAGACATAGCCGCGCCGATGCGCGAGGGCTCCGGAACAATAGCAGAGCGATCGGGAAAAGCAGACGCCTATGTAACACGGGGCACGTTGCTGAGCCTTCGTAGTGACACGGAAAATTTCGCAAGGTTAAGCCCTGCCGGCCAGGAAGCGGTGAATCGCACGCTGGACAAGAATGGGCAAGTGATTATCCCCAATATTTACGGCTACCCCATGAGCGGGTATGCCTTTATCCCCTACACGCCTTACGATGGCAATCCCGCCAATCGCCCCAATCAGGGAGTCATGATCGACTTGAAGAACGGCGCTGTCCGCGAGATAAAAGGCGATGAAGAATTTGCGAACTGGGCCAAAGACAATCGTGATGAATTGATGCGCCGTTTCAATACCGGTGATATGCAAGGGGGACACAATGCCCACTGGCCACCGGCCGGGGCGGTGCTCGACAGCCTCATCCAGGATAATCGGTCGCGATATCCGGGGTACGAACACTGGTACAAAGATAAATCCGTGCCGGTACGAGAGCTATTCAACTACACCGAATCGCGAAAAGCAGGTTATGGGCTGCAATTTGGCGATCTGAACAAAGGTATCGCCCCCCACTATCAGGAGCAGAACGCCAACAATGCGGTGTGGGCCGACCAGACGGATGTGTTTGGTGCCTCGCAGCAAGCCTGGAAGTCGGTGAAAGACACCTGGGGCAAAACCTTTGGTAATCTGCCCATTGTTGGCAATATAGGCAATATCGTGTTTGGCGTGCATGACAGCCTCTATGGCAAGACCGCAGGCGAGCGCACAGGGGGAACTGCTGCGGCCGTCATCTCAAGCCTGATGCTGGCACACGAAGTTGCACCCGGTTTGGTCGAGGCGAGCCTGGGTGAAACTCCGATTACGTTCAACTCCACCGTTACTGAAGACTACCGCTGGAACTATAATTCGCAGAAGAGCGAATTTGAGCTGACACGCGTTTCGAAAGTATCCGGCGATAGTCATCCGGACCCGTCTTTAAATGAAATTGAGTCGAGTGGACCAGAGGCCCCCCCGGCATCTATCAACGTAGACGGCGTCGAACTGCCGCCCCTGAAAACGGTTAAAAATCTGCCGGTCGGCGAAGCCCTTTTTTCTACTGCTGAAAAAACCAGTATTCTCAGTGGAGAAATAGATAGCCTGAACACTATCAACGATAAACTTTACACGTTCGTGGATGTGAACAAACAAGGTTCGGCCCAGCGATTGAACATACTGGTACACGGTAAAGTCGATGAGACTACCGGGGTCGCAAAAGTTTCTTATGATGGAAAGCTCAATAGTCCGGAAGAATTGCTGGATACGCTTCACAGCAAAGGGATCCATCCGGAAGAGTTCGACAACGTGCGCCTGCTGTCATGTGACTCCGCAACCGGTGGGGATGCTTCGTTTGCCGCTCAATTCCAAAAGTTGATTGGCCGCCCTGTCAAAGGTTATAGCGGTACCTTGACCGCCAACCTGTCCCCGGAACAAGTAAAAGCAGCCATTGATAAAGTAGAACACCTCTACCTGGAGAACTTATCCGCACAAAAAATCCCGATCACCGACAACGTCCGTACCGCAGTAAGAGCTCAGGCTGAACAGTATGTCAGCGAAGAAATGGCGCGAATCAAGAAATTCAAGCCGTCAAAGAACAACCCGTACTGGAATCCGTTCAAGTGGTGGGCGTTCACTTATAAACCCGAACACTTTCCGGCCAAATCGTAGCGACCTGGAATAGCCGAATCCCGGAGACACTGGGGCCTCGCATGCTTATCTCTACCTGAGTGACAAGAACGGCGGTAACCTCGGTGACTGCCGTTTTCGTTCGGGCACTATTTGCCTGCCACTTCAGGGGTCTCCATGGAAAGAATCACCTTAAAACCGCTGCTCCTTGCTGCCGGCCTGCTGGCATTCATGCCCATGGCCCAGGCAGCCGGCACCCTGGTCTACTGCTCCGAAGCCAGCCCCGCCGGCTTCGACCCCAGCCAGTACACCAGCGGCACCGATTTCGATGCCTCCGCCGAAACCGTGTTCAACCGCCTGACCCAGTTCAAGCGTGGCGGCACTGAAGTCGAACCCGGCCTGGCAACCAATTGGGACGTGTCCAAAGACGGCCTGATGTATACCTTCCACCTGCGCGATGGCGTCAAGTTCCACACCACCGACTATTTCACCCCGACCCGTGATTTCAACGCCGACGACGTGCTCTTCACCTTCCAGCGCCTGCTGGATCCCGAGACCCCGTTCCGCAAGGCCTATCCATCGGAGTCGCCCTACTTCACCGACATGGGCTTGAACACCACGATCAAGAGCGTCGAAAAACTCGACGAGCACACCGTGCGCTTCAACCTGAACAACGTTGACGCCTCCTTCGTGCAGAACCTGGCCATGAGCTTCGCCTCGGTGCAGTCCGCCGAATATGCCGCGCAGTTGCTCAAGGAAGGCAAGGCCGCGGACATCAATCAGAAGCCGGTGGGCACCGGGCCATTTGTGTTCAAGCGTTACCAGAAGGATTCGCAGATTCGCTACAGCGCCAATAAACAGTATTGGAAGCCCGAAGATGTGAAGCTCGACAACCTGGTGTTCTCGATCACCCCGGACGCCGCCGTGCGCCTGCAAAAGCTCAAGGCCGGCGAGTGCCAGGTCAGCGGTTACCCGCGCCCTTCCGACATCGAAGTGATGAAGCAAGACCCCAACCTGCGGGTTCTTCAGCAAGCCGGCTTCAACCTGGGCTTTCTCGCCTACAACGTGACCCACCCGCCCCTGGACCAGCTCAAGGTGCGCCAGGCGCTGGACATGGCCATCGACAAGCCGGCAATTATCAAGGCGGTGTACCAGAGCGCCGGACAATTGGCGCAGAACGCCCTGCCTCCGGCCCAGTGGTCTTATGACCCGACAATCAAGGACGCGCCCTACGATCCGGCCAAGGCGCGGGCGCTACTAAAAGAAGCAGGGGTTGCACCAGGTACCACCCTCAACCTGTGGGCGATGACCGTACAACGCGCGTCGAATCCCAATGCCCGGATGTCGGCGCAGATGATCCAGCAGGATTGGGAAAAGATTGGCATCAAGGCCAATATCGTCAGCTATGAGTGGGGCGAGTACATCAAACGCGCCAAAGCCGGCGAGCACGACGTGATGATCTACGGCTGGACCGGCGACAACGGCGACCCGGATAATTGGCTGGGCGTGCTCTACAGTTGTGCCGCGGTGAAGGGCAGCAACTATGCAAAATGGTGTAACCCGGCCTACGACAAACTGGTGCAGCAGGCCAAGGTCAGCAGCGACCGCGAGCAGCGCATCAAGTGGTATCAACAGGCACAAAAAATCCTTAAGGAACAAGTACCTATAACGCCTATCGCAAACTCGACGGTTTTCCAGCCCCTGCGAAAGGAAGTACAGGACTTCAAGATCAGTCCTTTTGGACTCACTCCCTTCTACGGCGTCAGTCTGAATAAGTAACAGCCGCGCCCCAACCGAGTGCGCCAGACGCCTCGGTTGGGCATTCCTGGTGCGGCCCTCGCACCGAAAAAAGCCCTCAAAAGTGCGTAAATGTGTCTGAACTTACACATATGCGACATTCGTGTACGTTCGTACCACTGTTTAGCCGTTGTAGGCTCTCAACATCTTGCATTGGGTATGGGCCCTGCATAAGTATCCGCAGGTCGACTCACGAGGTCGCCCTCACTACCAAAAATGACAACAAATCATGAGGCCAACATGCTTAAACACGCAGTCATTCCGTTATTAGTCAGCGCCGGTTTAATGGCTGCTGCACCTTTCGCCCAAGCGGCGAGCAACCTGGTGTTCTGCTCCGAAGGGAGCCCGGCCGGTTTTGATCCAGGCCAGTACACCACCGGAACAGACTTCGATGCTTCGGCCGAAACCATGTTCAACCGTCTGACCCAGTTCGAGCGCGGCGGCACCGCTGTTGTTCCTGGGCTCGCCACGACCTGGGACGTTTCCCCGGATGGCCTGACGTACACCTTCCACCTGCGTGAAGGCGTCAAGTTCCACACCACCCCGTACTTCAAGCCAACTCGTGAATTCACGGCTGACGACGTACTGTTCACCTTCAACCGGATGATCAATAAAGACGATCCGTTCCGTAAAGCCTACCCGACCGAGTTCCCGTACTTCACGGACATGGGTATGGACACCAACATCAAGAACATCGAGAAAGTCGATGACCACACCGTCAAGTTCACCCTTGGCACCGTGGACGCCGCCTTCATCCAGAACCTGGCAATGAGCTTCGCCTCCATCCAGTCGGCTGAATACGCCGCCCAGCTGTTGAAGGAAGGCAAGGCACAGGACATCAACCAGAAGCCAATCGGCACTGGTCCGTTCGTGTTCAAGAGCTACCAGAAAGACTCCAACATCCGTTACACCGGCAACAAGGATTACTGGAAACCTGAAGACGTGAAGATCGACAACCTGATCTTCGCCATCACTACCGACCCGTCGGTGCGTATCCAGAAGCTGAAGAAAAACGAATGCCAGGTGACCCTGTTCCCACGTCCGGCCGACCTCAAGGCGCTGGGTGAAGACAAGGACCTGAAACTGCCGCACCAGGCCGGTTTCAACCTGGGCTACATCGCCTACAACGTAATGCCGGTCCTCAAGGGCCAGACCGCGCCTAACCCGCTGTCCGACCTGCGCGTGCGTGAGGCCCTGGACATGTCGGTGAACAAGCAGCAGATCATCGACTCGGTGTACCAGGGCGCAGGCCAACTGGCGGTCAACGCCATGCCGCCAACCCAGTGGTCCTATGACACCACCATCAAGGATGCGCCGTTTGATGTGACCAAAGCCAAGGCTTTGCTCAAGGAAGCCGGCGTCAAGGAAGGCACCGAGATCACCCTGTGGGCGATGCCGGTCCAGCGTCCGTACAACCCGAACGCCAAGCTGATGGCCGAGATGCTGCAGAACGACTGGAAACAGATCGGCCTGAAAGTGAACATCGTCAGCTATGAGTGGGGCGAGTACATCAAGCGTTCCAAAGGCGGCGAGAACCAAGCCATGATCATTGGCTGGAGCGGCGACAATGGTGACCCGGACAACTGGCTGAACGTGCTGTTCGGCTGCGATTCCCTGGCCGGCAACAACTTCTCCAAGTGGTGCGACAAGAAATTCGACGGCATCGTGAAAGAAGCCAAGGCGACTTCCGACGTAGCCAAACGCACCGAGCTGTACAAGCAGGCGCAACATATCCTCAAAGATGCAGTCCCGATGACACCTATCGCGCACTCGACGGTGTATCAACCCATGCGCAACAACGTGCAGGACTTCAAGATCAGCCCATTTGGCTTGAACTCCTTCTACGGCGTGAGCGTAAGCGGCAAGTAAGGATCTCTGGCGGCGACGTTTCATAACGTCGCCGTTATTGCATCCGCCAAGACCGTAGGAAACAGACCACCTCCGCACACGCTGCCGTCCTACGGCAGCTAACTGCGAATCGCGGCTCCGTTACCTACAAGGTCTGTCAGATTCGTTGCATTTACTGCCCGGCTCCCGACCCATAACGTCGTGGTACGGCAGACGCATCGTCTCTGTAGGGCAACTGCCGTTGTGGGATCAGTGTTGTCGCAAGGTCAAGAATGACCTTGCGATTGCTCACTGACGAAAACAACAAACAAGGATCGGGATTGTTATGCGCCATACCACCGTTCTATCCGCGATATTTGGCACCAGCCTGCTGGCTGTGGCCTCGATGGGCCAGGCTGCCGAGAAAAAGAGCCTGGTGTTTTGCTCCGAAGGCAGCCCGGCGGGCTTCGACACCGCGCAATACACGACGGCCACCGATAACGACGCCGCCGAGCCTATCTACAACCGCTTGGCCGAGTTTGAAAAAGGCGCGACCAATGTCGTACCGGGCCTGGCAACCCGTTGGGATATTTCCGAAGACGGCCTGACCTATACCTTCCACCTGCGTGAAGGGGTGAAATTCCACGGCAACAAGGACTTCAAGCCGACGCGCGACTTCAACGCCGACGACGTGCTGTTCACCTTCAATCGCATGCTTGACCCCGAACACCCGTTCCGCAAGGCCTACCCCACCGAGTTTCCGTACTTCAACGGGATGAGCCTGAACAAGAATATCGCCAAGGTCGAGAAAACCGACCCGCACACCGTGGTGATGACCCTGAACACGGTCGACGCCGCGTTTATCCAGAACATCGCCATGAGCTTCGCCTCGATCCTGTCGGCCGAATACGCCGACCATTTGCTCAAGGTCGGCAAGCCCAGCGACATCAACCAGAAGCCGATCGGCACCGGGCCGTTCGTGTTCCAGCGCTACCAGAAAGACTCGCAGATTCGCTACACCGGCAACAAACAGTACTGGGACCCGAGCCGCGTGAAGCTCGACCAGCTGATTTTTGCGATCAACACCGACGCCTCGGTACGGGTGCAAAAGCTCAAGGCCGGCGAATGCCAGATCACCCTGCACCCGCGCCCGGCCGACGTCGAAGCCCTGAAGGCCGACCCGAACCTGCAACTGCTGACCAAGCCGGGTTTCAACCTGGGCTACATCGCCTATAACGTGCGGCACAAGCCCTTCGACCAGCTCGAAGTGCGCCAGGCCCTGGACATGGCGGTGAACAAGCAGAGCATCCTCAACGCCGTGTACCAGGGCGCGGGGCAACTGGCGGTCAACGCCATGCCGCCGACCCAGTGGTCTTACGACGACACCATCAAGGACGCCGCCTACAACCCGGAAAAAGCCAAGGAATTGCTCAAGGCTGCCGGCGTGAAGGAAGGCACCGAGATCACCCTGTGGGCGATGCCGGTACAACGGCCGTACAACCCCAACGCCAAGCTGATGGCCGAAATGCTGCAAAGCGATTGGGCAAAGATTGGCCTCAAGGTCAAGATCGTCAGCTATGAATGGGGCGAGTACATCAAGCGCACCAAGAATGGCGAGCATGACATCAGCCTGATCGGCTGGACCGGCGACAACGGTGACCCGGACAACTGGCTGGGCACCCTCTACAGCTGCGACGCCATCGGCGGGAACAACTACTCCATGTGGTGTGACCCGGCGTACGACAAGCTGATCAAGCAAGCCAAGGTCGTCACCGACCGCGAACAAAGGACTGTCCTATACAAACAGGCGCAGCAACTGCTCAAGCAGCAGGTGCCGATCACGCCAGTCGCCCACTCGACGGTCAACCAGCCGTTAAGCGCCAAAGTCGAAGGTTTCAAAGTGAGCCCCTTCGGCCGCAACGTGTTCTCGGGCGTCAGCATCAACCCATAAAAAGATAACCGGATTGCGCAGGGCGAGCATTCGCCTTGCTGCAAACGTGCAGCCTTATTTCGGGTTTTACCCACGGGCAAACGTTTGCAAAGGCTTGAACGAGTTACACACCCAATAGCCGGTTCACCTAAAAAGACCGGCATTAAAAAGAGAACCAAAGGAGCTTCACCCATGAAACTGAGCAGCACCGCGCTACTGGCCCTGGCCATCAGCAGCATCACGGCTAACGCCTACGCTGATCCTGCAAGCCAGGACTTCGTTCCAACCACACTGGCCGGCACCAGCGCCCAAAGCGAGGCCAAAGGCTTTATCGATGGCGCAAGCCTGGGCGGTACAACCCGTAACTGGTTCTCCAACGAACAACGCTTCCGTGGCAGCAAGTTCACTTACCAGAAGCACGGCGAAGCCCGTACTGACAACTACCGTACCAACTGGGTGCAAGGCACCATCCTCAACGCTACCTCGGGTTTCACCCAAGGCACCGTTGGCGTGAGCACTGAAGTGGCTGTCTACAACGCTCTGGTCCTGGACCGCAGCAAGCGCGACATCAAGGGCGGCTCCAACCGTACCCTGGCCGACTCCGACGGCGACGCTGTAGACCAGTGGAGCAAACTGGGCCTGGCCAACGTCAAGTTCCGTGTCTCGAACACCACCTTGACCGCCGGTCGCCAGAACTTCAGCAGCGGCATCATCGACACCATCGGTAACCGTGCGCTGCCTTCGAGCTTCGAAGGTGTGAGCTTCAACAGCGAAGAGTTCAGCAACCTGTCCTTCCAGGGCGGCGTGTTCGACCGCGTTTCGCCACGGACCGAGCAGAGCCTGTCGAAATTCCGTACTGAATACGGCAATGGTCGCCAGGAAACCGACAAGGTCAACACCCTGGGCGTCAACTACCAGCCGTTCAAGAGCCTGAAGACCAGCCTGTTCGCCGCTAACGTGGAAGACTTCTGGAACCAGTACTACTTCGGTGCTACCCACGAACTGGGTGACAGCCAGACCCTGTCCCTGACCACGGGCCTGAACTACTACAAGACCGTCGACGAAGGCAAAAAGTTGATGGGCAAGATCGACAACGACACCTACTCGCTGTCGTTCGGCCTGACCCACCAGGCTCACAGCCTGACCTTCTCCTACCAGGCAGTGAACGGCGACGAGTACTTCGACTACCTGCACGAAACCAACGGCATCTACCTGGCCAACTCCCTGACGTCCGACTTCAACGGTCCGAACGAGAAGTCCTTCCAGATCGCCTACGGCATCAACATGGCCGAATACGGCGTGCCGGGCCTGAAGTTCAACATCTACTCGGCACGTGGCTGGGGTATCGACGGTACTCACTACACCGGCGACGGCGGCCGCGCTGGCTTTGCCTACAACGGCATTCAGGCCCAGGACGGCGAGAAGCACCAGGAATACGGTGTAGGCGCGGCTTACGCGATCCAGAGCGGCGCACTCAAGGCCACCACCATTCGTGGTACCTACGTGACTCACCGTGCCAGCGCCAACCAGGCTGACGGCAACCTGCGTGAGTTCCGCCTGGTGACCACCATCCCGTTCAACATTCTTTAATCAGCGCCAGGTCGGCGGCGGGCTCAGGACGGGCCCGCCGCCTACGCTTGTCTGGTCCAATCGATTGCAGAGGGCTCTTAGATGAAAATGCTCCCGTTACAAGCCGCCATTGCCGCTGCGCTGTTGAGCGTTGCTGTCGGCATCTCGGCCAAACCGTTGGTCGTCTGCACCGAAGCCAGCCCGGAAGGCTTCGATCCGGTCCTGTACACCACGGCTGTCACCGCCGACGCCGCGGCCGAAACCATCTTCAACCGCCTGGTGGACTTCAAGCCCGGCACCACCGAAGTGATCCCGGCGCTGGCCAAAGACCTGCCCGAGATCAGCGCCGATGGCCTGACCTACACCTTTCACCTGCGTGACGACATCAAGTTCCACACCACCGACTACTTCAAACCCACGCGCAACATGAACGCCGACGACGTGCTTTGGAGCTTCCAGCGCCAGCTGGACCCGAATCACCCGTGGCACAAAAAGTCCAACGTGGGCTACCCATACTTTGAAAGCATGGGCTTCAAGGAACTGCTCAAGAGCGTAGAGAAGACCGATGACCACACCGTGGTCTTCACCCTGACCCGCCCTGAAGCACCGTTCCTGGCCGACCTGGCCATGGCGTTTTCCTCGATTCACTCCGCCGAATACGCCGACCAATTGCTCAAGTCCGGCAAGACCGACGACCTGAACGCCAAGCCCATCGGCACCGGCCCGTTCATCTTCACCCGCTACGCCAAAGACGCCCAAGTGCGCTTCAAGGCCAACCCGGACTACTTCCGTGGCAAGCCGCCGGCTGACCCGCTGATCCTGGCCATCACCACCGACAACAACGTGCGCCTGCAAAAGCTCAAGGCCAACGAATGCCAGATCGCGCTGTATCCGAAACCGGATGACGTGCCGAGCATGAAGGCCGACCCGAACCTGAAGGTGGCGGAACTGGCGGCGATGACCACCGCCTACACCGCCATGAACACCACCCACAAGTACATGAGCGACGCGCGGGTGCGTCACGCGATCAACATCGCGTTCGACAAGAAGGGCTACAACGAATCCCTGTACGGCAAAGGCAACGCGGTCGACGCCACCGGCCCGTACCCGCCAACCCTGCTGGGTTTCAGCGACAAGCTGAAAAACCCGCCCCGCGACCTCGACAAGGCCCGCGCCCTGCTCAAGGAAGCCGGCGTACCGGAAGGCACCGAGTTCACCCTGTTCACCCGCAACGGCGGCGGCCCGACCAACCCCAACCCAATGCTCGGCGCCCAGCGCATGCAGGCGGATCTGGCGCAGATCGGCCTGAAAGTGAACATCAAGGTCATGGAATGGGGCGAAATGCTCAAGCGCGCCAAGAATGGCGAACATGACATGGTCTCCGCCGGCTGGGCGGGGGATAACGGGGACCCGGATAACTTCCTCACCCCGAACTTGAGTTGCGATGCAGCGAAAAACGGCGAAAACTACGCCCGCTGGTGTAACAAGGAGTTTCAAGACTTGATCGACAAGGCGCGCGCCATCGCTGAACCCACCCAGCGCGCTGCACTCTATGAACAAGCAATGGACGTTTTCGACAAGGACCAACCATGGATTCCCATGGCTTACCCGAAAATGTTCACCGCCATGCGTAAAAACGTCGAGGGTTATACCCAAAGCCCTCTGACCACAAATAACTTCGCCACCACCCAGGTGAAGTAGATAAGAGACGCTCGGCACCGTCGACATTGACGGTGCCGAACCTGCCTAACCGGCTGATTGAGGTACACAACAAGATGTTTAGTTTTATTGCCCGCCGATTGGGGTTATTGATCCCCACGTTTTTCGGCATCACCTTGCTGACCTTCGCGTTGATTCGCATGATCCCTGGCGACCCCGTCGAAGTCATGATGGGCGAACGACGAGTCGACCCCGAGATGCACGCTCAGGCAATGGAACGCCTTGGTCTGAATAAACCGCTCTACGCGCAATACCTGGATTATGTCGGCAAGCTCGCCCACGGCGACCTCGGCGAATCCCTGCGCACCCGTACCAGCGTGTGGACTGAATTCACCGCCCTTTTCCCTGCGACCCTGGAACTGTCCATGGCCGCCCTGTTGTTCGCCGGCATCCTGGGGCTGTTAGCCGGGGTGATCGCGGCCTTGAAGCGAGGATCCCTGTTCGACCATGGGGTGATGGGCATCTCCCTGGCGGGATATTCGATGCCGATCTTCTGGTGGGGCCTGATCCTGATCATGTTCTTCTCCGTCAGCCTGGGCTGGACGCCAGTCTCCGGACGGATCGACCTGCTCTACGACATCGAGCCGCGCACCGGCTTCATGCTGATCGACACCCTGCTAGCCGACGAGCCGGACGCATTCTGGGACGCGTTGCACCACCTGATCCTGCCGGCCATCGTGCTCGGCACCATCCCGCTGGCTGTTATCGCGCGGATGACCCGTTCGTCGATGCTCGAAGTACTGCGCGAAGACTACATCCGCACCGCCAAGGCCAAGGGCCTGTCGCCGGCGCGCGTGGTGTTCGTCCACGGCCTGCGTAACGCCTTGATCCCGGTACTCACCGTGGTCGGCCTGCAAGTCGGCACATTGCTGGCCGGTGCGGTCCTGACCGAAACCATCTTCTCGTGGCCCGGCATCGGCAAATGGCTGATCGAAGCCATTGGCGCACGGGATTATCCCGTGGTGCAAAACGGCATCCTGTTAATCGCCTGCCTGGTGATTCTGGTGAACTTCGTGGTGGATATCCTCTACGGCTTCGCCAACCCACGCATCCGTCACCAGCGCTGAGATCATGACCATGACCACACCTACTCCCGCGGTAGCAGTCGATCAAAGCCTGCTGTACCCGTCCCCGTACAAAGAATTCTGGCAAGCCTTTTCCAAGAACAAGGGCGCCGTTGCCGGCCTGCTGTTCATGTTGCTGGTGGTGTTTTGCGCGCTCTTCGCCCCTTGGGTGGCCCCGCATAACCCGAGCGAGCAATACCGTGACTTCCTGCTGACCCCTCCGGCCTGGCTGGAAGGTGGGCAGATCCAGTTCCTGCTGGGCACCGATGAACTCGGTCGTGACCTGCTGTCGCGCCTGATCCAGGGTTCGCGCCTGTCGTTGCTGATCGGCTTATCGTCGGTGGTGATGTCGCTGATCCCGGGGATCCTGCTGGGCCTGTTCGCCGGTTTCTTCCCGCGCCTGCTCGGCCCGACCATCATGCGCCTGATGGACATCATGCTGGCCTTGCCGTCGCTGCTGCTGGCTGTGGCGATTGTCGCGATCCTCGGCCCTGGCCTGATCAACACCGTGATCGCCATCGCGATCGTGTCGCTGCCGTCCTATGTCCGCCTGACCCGCGCTGCGGTGATGGGCGAACTGAACCGTGACTACGTGACCGCCGCACGCCTTGCTGGCGCCGGCCTGCCGCGCCTGATGTTCGTCACCGTGCTGCCGAACTGCATGGCGCCGCTGATCGTTCAGGCCACCCTGAGTTTCTCCTCGGCGATTCTCGATGCTGCAGCCCTGGGCTTCCTGGGCCTTGGCGTACAACCGCCAACCCCTGAGTGGGGCACCATGCTGGCCTCGGCCCGCGACTACATCGAACGCGCCTGGTGGGTCGTGAGCCTGCCTGGCTTGACCATTTTGCTCAGCGTGCTGGCAATCAACCTGATGGGCGACGGCCTGCGCGATGCGCTGGACCCGAAACTCAAGAACGCCGCCTGAGGAGATTCCCATGTCACTGCTAGAAATCAAGAATCTCAATGTCCGCTTCGGCGACAAGACCGCCGTGCCGGTGGTCGATGGCCTCGACATCTCCGTCGACAAAGGCGAAGTACTGGCGATCGTTGGCGAGTCGGGTTCGGGTAAATCCGTGACCATGATGGCGCTGATGGGCCTGATCGAGCACCCCGGCATCGTCACTGCCGACGCCCTGAACTTCGACGGCAAGGACATGCTCAAGCTGAGCAACCGCCAGCGCCGGCAGATCGTCGGCAAAGACCTGGCGATGGTCTTCCAGGACCCGATGACCGCCCTGAACCCCAGCTACACCGTGGGTTTCCAGATCGAAGAAGTGCTGCGCCTGCATTTGAAAATGTCCGGCAAGCAAGCGCGCAAGCGTGCCATCGAACTGCTCGAAAAGGTGGAAATCCCGGGCGCAGCCAGCCGTATGGATGCCTACCCGCACCAGCTGTCCGGTGGTATGAGCCAACGTGTGGCCATCGCCATGGCGATTGCCGGCGAGCCGAAACTGCTGATCGCCGATGAACCGACCACCGCCCTCGACGTAACCATCCAGGCCCAGATCATGGACCTGCTGCTGGCCTTGCAGAAAGAGCAGAACATGGGCCTGGTGCTGATCACCCACGACCTCGCGGTAGTGGCCGAAACCGCCCAGCGCGTGTGCGTGATGTATGCCGGCCAGGCCGTGGAAGTCGGCCAGGTGCCGCAGTTGTTCGACATCCCGGCGCACCCGTACAGCGAAGCGTTGCTCAAGGCGATCCCCGAGCACAGCCTCGGCGCCACGCGCCTGGCCACGCTGCCGGGTATCGTTCCCGGCCGTTATGATCGCCCGCAGGGTTGCCTGCTGTCGCCGCGGTGCCCGTATGTGCAGGAGTCCTGCCGCGCCCAACGCCCGGGCCTTGACCCGAAAAGCAACAGCCTTGCCCGCTGCTTCTACCCGCTGAACCAGGAGGTGGCGTAATGGCCGTCGTACTTACCGCCCGCGACCTGACCCGTCACTACGAAGTGTCCCGTGGCCTGTTCAAGGGCCATGCCCTGGTGCGCGCACTCAACGGTGTGTCGTTCGAACTGGAAGCCGGCAAGACCCTCGCGGTCGTAGGCGAGTCCGGTTGCGGCAAATCCACCCTGGCCCGCGCCCTGACCCTGATTGAAGAGCCGTCTTCCGGCTCGCTGAAAATCGCCGGGCAAGAAGTCGCCGGTGCCGACAAGGCCCAGCGCAAGCAACTGCGCAAAGACGTGCAGATGGTGTTCCAGAGCCCTTACGCCTCGCTGAACCCGCGCCAGAAGGTCGGTGACCAACTGGGCGAACCGCTGCTGATCAACACCAACCTGTCTGCCGCCGAGCGCCGGGAAAAGGTCCAGGCGATGATGAAGCAAGTGGGCCTGCGCCCTGAGCATTATCAGCGCTACCCGCACATGTTCTCCGGCGGCCAGCGCCAGCGAATCGCACTGGCGCGGGCGATGATGCTGCAACCCAAGGTGCTGGTGGCGGATGAACCGACCTCGGCGCTGGACGTATCGATCCAGGCCCAGGTGCTGAACCTGTTCATGGATTTGCAGCAGGAATTCAACACCGCCTACGTGTTCATCTCCCACAACCTGGCGGTGGTGCAGCACGTCGCCGACGACGTAATGGTGATGTACCTCGGCCGCCCGGTGGAAGTGGGCCCGAAGGAAGACATCTACGCACGCCCGCTGCACCCGTACACCCAGGCGTTGCTGTCGGCAACCCCGACCATTCATCCGGACCCGAACAAACCGAAGATCAAAATCGTCGGGGAGTTGCCCAACCCGTTGAACCCGCCATCCGGCTGCGCCTTCCACAAGCGCTGCCCGTACGCGACCCAGCTGTGCAGCACCGATGAACCGGTGCTGCGACCTCTGGACAACCGCCAGGTGGCTTGCCACTACGCGGAGCAATTTGTGGTCTGACGTGCAAAAAAAATGCTCTGGAGGGTGAGTCCAGAGCATTCCAGTGTTCTACAGCCCTGCTTGTCGGATAGCGCATCTGTTCGGCAAGCGGGGCTTTCTTTTGCCTGCGTTACTTACGTATCGCTGTCGCCATCGTTGTAAGTGTCGCTGTCTTCGCCATCATTGTCCGGGTTCTCGGCATCGTCATCGTCCTTGGAACCGCCCTGGTTTTCGTCACCGGGCTCGGATTCACTCTTGGCCAACTGCAAGCCACCCGCCTGCACCGTCTTCGCCGCCACAAACCCCGTGCCATGGCTTTGCACAGCCGTATTGGCCCACGCGGCAGACATGCCCAATGACATCATCACCAGCACTTTGAGCAACAGCACCACACGTTGAAAGATACTCATGGTCGAATTCCGCCCAGTCAGGAGTTGAACTGCGTACGACAGCTGTCCACCGTCGCCTTGCTTCAAACTAGTCCCGAACTGAAGTTTTCGCCAATGAAACAACCTGAATAGCAGCCAAAGAAAAAGGCGAAGCCATCACAGCTTCGCCCTCTCTTATATCGCTAACCCTTAGTGATGCTCACGGGTCGCGCGGAATTTCACATCCGGCCAGCGCTCTTCCATCAGCGCCAGGTTGACCCGAGTCGGGGCCAGGTAGGTCAGGTGACCACCGCCGTCGATCGCGAGGTTTTCCACGGCCTTGATCTTGAACTCTTCCAGCTTCTTCTTATCGCTGCAGTCGATCCAGCGCGCGGAGTACACGGTGATCGGCTCATAAGAGCATTCCACCTTGTATTCCTCTTTCAGGCGACTGGCCACTACATCGAACTGCAGCACACCGACGGCGCCGAGGATGATGTCGTTGCTGCGCTCCGGGAAGAACACCTGGGTGGCGCCCTCTTCCGCCAACTGCTGCAAACCCTGGCGCAGTTGCTTGGATTTCAGCGGGTCACGCAGGCGTACGCGGCGGAACAGTTCCGGGGCGAAGTGCGGGATACCGGTGAAGCCCAGCACTTCGCCTTCGGTGAAGGTGTCACCGATCTGGATGGTGCCGTGGTTGTGCAAGCCGATGATATCGCCGGCATACGCTTCTTCCAGCTGCTCACGCTCGGAGGAGAAGAAGGTCAGGGCGTCGCCGATGCGCACGTCCTTGCCGGTACGCACGTGGCGCATCTTCATGCCTTTTTCGTATTTGCCGGAGCAGATACGCATGAAGGCGATACGGTCGCGGTGCTTGGGGTCCATGTTCGCCTGGATCTTGAACACGAAGCCGGCGAATTTCTCTTCCACAGGCTCCACGGTACGCTCGTTGGCAACCCGGGCCAGCGGCTTGGGTGCCCAATTGACCACGGCATCCAGCACGTGATCGACACCGAAGTTGCCCAGGGCGGTACCGAAGAACACCGGCGTCAGCTGGCCGTCGAGGAATTCCTGCTGGTTGAACTCGTGGCAGGCGCCCTGCACCAGTTCCAGCTGGTCGACAAACCGGTCGTACTCGTCACCCAGGTGGGCGCGGGCTTCGTCGGAGTCGAGCTTCTCGATGATTTTCACATCGGTACGTTCGTGGCCGTGGCCGGCGGTGTACACAATGATGTAGTCGTCGGCCAGGTGGTACACGCCCTTGAAGTCGCGGTAGCAACCAATCGGCCAGGTGATCGGCGCAGCCTTGATCTTCAGGACGGCTTCGATTTCGTCCAGCAGTTCGATCGGGTCGCGGATGTCACGGTCGAGTTTGTTGATAAAGCTGACAATCGGCGTATCCCGCAGGCGGCACACGTCCATCAGCGCGATGGTGCGGGGCTCGACGCCTTTACCACCGTCGAGGACCATCAGCGCCGAGTCCACCGCCGTCAGGGTGCGGTAGGTGTCTTCGGAGAAGTCTTCGTGGCCCGGGGTGTCGAGCAGGTTGATCATGTGGTCGCGATACGGGAACTGCATGACCGACGTGGTAATGGAAATACCACGCTGCTTTTCCATTTCCATCCAGTCGGAGGTGGCATGGCGGTCGGATTTACGGGATTTCACCGTGCCGGCCACCGCGATCGCCTTGCCCATCAGCAACAGCTTTTCGGTGATGGTGGTTTTACCGGCATCGGGGTGGGAAATAATGGCGAAAGTGCGGCGTTTCGCGACTTCGGCGGCCTGGTGGGTCATGGGAAATCGCCTGGCAGGTGAGTCAAAAAAGGGCGGCGAGTATAGCGCAAACCCGGGGTGACGGACCACCGTTCACCCCATTGGGGGTGGCTAATTGCTGCCAAGTATGGAACCTTTTAAAAGGTAGAGACGTCCACTCCCCTGCTATCGCACTCGTAACAGGGGCTGAAAAATCAGCAAGTTAGCCTGACGAGGCTGCGCTCATGGCTCGACCGCATACCGCGTTGCCGGTAGGGGCGAGCTGCTATTCGCGACCACATTCGCCGACAGCCAGGAATGGCATTGCCGCTCGGAAATGTGTTCGCCGACAAAAGAAAAAAGGAGTCCGCCTGTGGCTATTCGCTATGGCAAAGGGCTGATAGGAGGAGCGGTTGTCGTCGCTCTCCTGGCCCTGCTGGTCCACTGGATCGGCATCAACACGATCGAACTGTACCGCGACGATTTGTTGTTTTACCTGCAAGCTCACTTGATCCTCGTCCTTGTTTCGATGCTGGCCGCCCTGATCGTAGGGATTCCCGCCGGTATCCTGCTGAGCCGACCCAACATGGTCGGGCGCGCAGAACGCTTCATGCAGATCTTCAACATCGGCAATACCGTCCCTCCCCTGGCCGTACTGGCCATCGCCCTCGGTGTCCTTGGCATCGGCAGCGGCCCCGCGATCTTCGCGCTGTTCCTCGCCTCGTTGCTGCCCATCGTGCGCAACACCTATGAAGGCCTGAAAAACGTTCAAGGTTCCCTGAAAGAAGCCGCCGTCGGCATCGGCATGACGCCGCGCCAGGTGCTGTTTCGCGTGGAATTGCCCAACGCCGTGCCGATCATCATCGGCGGTGTGCGCGTGGCCCTGGCGATCAACGTCGGTACCGCGCCCCTGGCGTTCCTGATTGGCGCCAACAGCCTGGGCAGCCTGATCTTCCCCGGCATCGCCCTGAACAATCAGCCGCAACTGCTGCTCGGCGCCGCATGCACCGCGCTGCTGGCCTTGCTGCTCGACGGTCTGGTGACCATGGCCAGCCGCCTTTGGCTGGAACGCGGGTTGCGTCCGTCTTAAGGCTTTGGCCCCGTCTTGGGCCTGAAACAGGAATTCACATGAAAAAACTGACATTGATATTGAGCTGCGTCCTGCTGTTCGCAGGGTTTGCGCAAGCCGCTGAAAAACCGGTCATCCGCATCGGCGCCCGGGTGTTCACTGAACAGACCCTGCTCGCCGAAATCACCTCCCAGTACCTGCGCACCAAGGGCTACGACACCCGTGTGACCGGCGGCCTGGGCAGCAACCTGGCGCGCAGTGCCCAGGAAAGCGGGCAACTGGACCTGATCTGGGAATACACCGGCGTGTCGCTGGTGGCCTACAACCATGTCGACGAGAAGCTCGACAGCGAACAGTCCTACGCCCGAGTGAAAGAACTCGACGCGAAAAAAGGCCTGGTCTGGCTCTCTCCGTCGAAATTCAGCAACACCTACGCCCTGGCCCTGCCAGAGAACGTGGCCAAGGAATTCCCGCAGATCAACAGCATCAGCGACCTGACCGCGGCACTGGCCGAGAAAACCAAGGAAAACCGCCTGGTGGCCCTGGACACCGAGTTCGCCAACCGTTCCGACGGCATGGCCGGCATGGTCAAGCTGTACGACATGAACCTGACCCGCAAGAACACCCGGCAGATGGACGCCGGCCTGGTGTACACCGCGCTGCGTAATGGCCAGGTGTTTGCCGGCTTGGTCTACACCACCGACGGTCGCCTGAACGCCTTCAAATTGAAGCTGCTGGAAGACGACAAGCACTACTTCCCGGACTACACCGCCGCGCCGGTGGTGCGTCAGGTTTACCTCGATGCCCATCCGCAACTGGCCGCTGATCTCAAGCCACTGGCTGCGCTGTTCGACGACGAAACCATGCGCCAGCTGAACGCGCGGGTCGACGTCGACCATGAAAGCCCGTCCGCCGTGGCCGCAGATTTCCTGCGCCAGCATCCGATCAACTAAGAGGAGAAGACATGGAATTCCTGAACGCCTTTTCCCATCTTGATTGGGCCCAAGTCCTGCACCTGACCTGGCAGCACATCACCCTGGTCGGCATTGCAGTGATCCTCGCAATCGTCGTCGGCGTGCCCCTGGGTGTGCTGATGACCCGCTTCCCGACGCTCGCCGGCCCATTGCAAGCCAGTGCCACGGTGTTGCTGACCGTGCCGTCGATTGCGCTGTTCGGCCTGCTGCTGCCGTTCTACTCCAAGTTCGGCCAGGGCCTGGGGCCGATGCCGGCGATCACCGCCGTGTTCCTCTATTCCCTGTTGCCCATCATGCGTAACACCTACCTCGCCCTCACCGGCGTTGAGCCGGGCATTCGCGAGGCCGCCAAAGGCATCGGCATGACCTTCGGCCAGCGCTTGCGCATGGTCGAGCTGCCGATTGCCGTACCGGTGATCCTCGCCGGTGTGCGCACCGCCGTCGTCATGAACATTGGTGTGATGACCATCGCCGCCACCATCGGCGCCGGTGGCCTGGGTGTACTTATTCTGGCTTCCATCAGCCGCAGCGACATGTCGATGCTGATCGTTGGCGCCGTGCTGGTCAGTCTCCTGGCCATCTTCGCCGACCTGCTTCTGCAATGGCTGCAACGCACGCTGACTCCAAAAGGACTGCTCAAATGATCGAACTTCAAAACCTGACCAAGACCTTCCAAAGCAACGGCAAGACCATCACCGCCGTTGATTCCGTAAGCCTGACCGTCAACGAAGGCGAAATTTGCGTATTCCTCGGCCCCTCGGGCTGCGGCAAGAGCACCACGCTGAAGATGATCAACCGCCTGATCAAGCCGACCTCCGGCAAGATCCTGATCAACGGCGAAGACACCACCGACCTGGATGAAGTGACCCTGCGTCGCAACATCGGCTACGTGATCCAGCAGATCGGTCTGTTCCCGAACATGACCATCGAAGAGAACATCGTGGTGGTGCCCAAGCTGCTGGGCTGGGACAAGCAGAAATGCCACGACCGCGCCCGCGAGTTGATGAGCATGATCAAGCTCGAACCCAAGCAGTACCTGCATCGCTACCCGCGTGAACTGTCCGGCGGCCAGCAGCAGCGGATCGGCGTGATCCGCGCCCTGGCGGCGGATGCACCGTTGCTGCTGATGGATGAGCCGTTCGGCGCGGTCGACCCGATCAACCGCGAGATGATCCAGAACGAGTTTTTCGAGATGCAGCGCGCGCTGAACAAGACCGTGATCATGGTCAGCCACGACATCGACGAAGCCATCAAGCTGGGTGACAAGATCGCGATCTTCCGCGCCGGCAAGCTGCTGCAGATCGACCACCCGGACACCCTGCTGGCCCACCCTGCCGACGAATTCGTCAGCAACTTCGTTGGCCAGGACAGCACCCTCAAGCGCCTGCTGCTGGTGAAGGCTGAAGATGCGGCGGACAACGCGCCGTCGGTCAGCCCGGAAACCCCGGTGGCGGAGGCCCTGGAGCAGATGGATGAGCTGGACCGTCGCTACGTGGTGGTCACCGATGCCGAGAACAAGGCCCTGGGTTATGTGCGACGTCGCGACCTGCATCGTCAGACCGGTACCTGCGGCCAGTACCTGCGGGAATTCAACGCCACGGCGGCGTATGACGAGCATTTGCGCATCCTGCTGTCGCGGATGTACGAGTTCAACCGCTCGTGGTTGCCGGTGATGGATGCGGAGCGGGTGTTCCTCGGGGAAGTGACCCAGGAGTCGATTGCCGAGTACCTGAGTTCCGGTAAGTCCCGTGGGGGCAAGACCAGCATTGTGTCGCCTGCCGAGACAGCACTGGCCTGACCTGACACACAGCGGTCAAAATGTGGGAGCGGGCTTGCTCGCGAAGGCGGAGTGTCAGTCACCGGATGCATTGGCTGATACACCGCCTTCGCGAGCAAGCCCGCTCCCACATTGGATCTTCACTGTACCCGCAACACCTCAAATTGCCCCTACCGGGGAACATCAATCCGTCATACCGGTCGGTTACATAAGTAGCTGCACGCGACCGCACGACGAACGCGTGCAAAAACGCGACATTTTTAGTTGATCTATAGCCCCTCACGTCCTAAAGTTCGCGCCGAACGTCCATGCTGGAAACGATCCATCCGGCTCAAGTACTGACGACGAGACAGCAAGGCCAAGGGAAGCGGTTGATCCCATGGCCTTTTTGCTTTCGGCGACATGCCTTGGGAAGTAGGCGAACCAAAGTGGGGATACGGAGGACGTTCATTTGCACCCATTGATCAATCTAGTTTGCCAGTAGGAGTTCCCAGCATGTCGATCCAGGTCGAAGACTATTTCGCGCGCGCCACTTTTGACAAAATGAAGGCGTTCGCCGACACCCAGGAAACCCCGTTCGTGGTGATCGACACCGCGATGATCAGCCAGGCCTACGATGACCTGCGCGCCGGTTTCGAATTCGCCAAGGTGTATTACGCCGTCAAGGCCAACCCGGCCGTCGAGATCATCGACCTGCTCAAGGACAAGGGTTCGAGCTTCGACATCGCGTCGATCTACGAGCTGGACAAGGTCATGGACCGCGGCGTCAGCCCCGACCGTATCAGCTACGGCAACACCATCAAGAAATCCAAGGACATCCGTTACTTCTACGAGAAGGGCGTGCGCCTGTTCTCCACCGACTCCGAAGCCGACCTGCGCAACATCGCCAAGGCCGCCCCGGGTTCGAAAGTGTATGTGCGTATCCTCACCGAAGGCTCGACCACGGCCGACTGGCCGCTGTCGCGCAAATTCGGCTGCCAGACCGACATGGCCATGGACCTGCTGATTCTCGCTCGCGACCTGGGCCTGGTGCCTTACGGCATCTCCTTCCACGTCGGCTCGCAACAGCGTGACATCAGCGTGTGGGACGCGGCGATTGCCAAGGTCAAAGTGATCTTCGAGCGCCTGAAGGAAGAAGACGGCATCCACCTGAAGCTGATCAACATGGGCGGCGGCTTCCCGGCCAACTACATCACCCGCACCAACAGCCTGGAAACCTACGCCGAGGAAATCATCCGCTTCCTCAAGGAAGACTTCGGTGACGATCTGCCGGAAATCATCCTGGAGCCGGGCCGTTCGTTGATCGCCAACGCCGGGATCCTGGTCAGCGAAGTGGTACTGGTTGCGCGTAAATCCCGCACCGCCGTCGAGCGTTGGGTATACACCGACGTGGGCAAATTCTCCGGCCTGATCGAAACCATGGACGAAGCCATCAAGTTCCCGATCTGGACCGAGAAGAAAGGCGAGATGGAAGAAGTGGTCATCGCCGGCCCGACCTGCGACAGCGCCGACATCATGTACGAGAACTACAAGTACGGCCTGCCGCTGAACCTGGCGATTGGTGACCGGATGTACTGGTTGTCCACCGGTGCGTACACCACCAGCTACAGCGCAGTTGAATTCAATGGCTTCCCGCCATTGAAATCGTTCTACCTGTAAACGCACGCCCTGATCGTTCCCACGCTCTGCGTGGGAACGCATCCGGTGACGCTCTGCGTCACGCCGTTAGAGCGGACGCAGAGCGTCCAGGGCGGCATTTCCACGCAGCGCGTGGGAACGATCAAGTTCAATCGCATGCTCTTGATAGATCTCGGCCATTGCCCGTATCTGCGGCTCATTGGCGGCACACAACGCCTTGTGCGCCACCCGCAAGAACTTCAAATTCCCGCCCGCCAGTGCCTTGCGCAACCATTCCAGTGCCGTTTCTATCTCGCCCCGGTCCGCCAACACCGCCGCATAACTGAACTGCCCGCGAAAATCCCCGCCTTCTGCTGACTGGCGATACCACGCCACCGCCGCCTCCAGATCCCTCGGGCAGTACTGCCCTTCTTCCAGATAACGCCCCAGCAGGTTCATCGACTTGGCATGGCCCAGTTCCGCCGCCTGTCGATAACACGCCAGCGCCTGGGCTTGATCCTCGGCAACCCCGCGCCCGGTCGCCAGCAGGTTGGCGTAGTTGTACAAACCCCAATCCAGCCCGGCCTCGGCCGCCCGACGATATTCCCGGGCCGCCGCCACGGCATCCGCCTCGCAACCCCAGCCATGCTCCAGGCAACGCCCGAGCATATTGCGCGCCATCAAATGCCCGCCCTTGGCGGCGATGCGGAACCAGCGCATTGCCAGTGCTTCATCGCGCTCGATGCCGCGCCCTTCCAGCAGGATTTGCCCGAGCAGCGCCTGGGCATCCACCACGCCCTCCTTCGCGGCGATCAAAATCGCCTGGGCGGCGCGCACCGGGGAGTCGTCGAGCATGCTCTGCAATTGCTCAACGTTGAGTACTTCTTCACGGCGCAATAAAAAGCCCACGCTCAGACCTCAACCCAGCGGCGCAGCAGGTTGTGATAGGTGCCGGTGAGCTGGATCAGCGCGGGGTGGTCGGGCACGTCGCGGCTCAGTTGCTGGATCGCCCCGTCCATCTCGAACAGCAAGGTGCGCTGGCTGTCCTCGCGCACCAGGCTTTGGGTCCAGAAAAACGAGGCGTAGCGCGCGCCGCGGGTCACGGCGTTGACCTTGTGCAGGCTGGAGCCGGGGTACAGCACCATGTCGCCCGCCGGCAACTTGACCCGCTGCAGGCCGAAGGTGTCCTGGATTTCCAGCTCGCCGCCGTCGTAGTCGTCGGGGTCGCTGAAAAATACGGTGGAGGAAAGGTCAGTGCGCACCCGCTCGTGGCTGCCCTTGGACTGGCGCACGGCGTTGTCGATATGGAAGTCGAAACTGCCGCCGGCGGTGTAACAGTTGAGCAATGGCGGGAAGACCTTGTGCGGTAACGCCGCTGACATGAACAGCGGATTTTTCCACAAGCGATCGAGGATCGCCGCGCCGATTTCCTTTGCCAGCGGGTGGCCTTCCGGCAGTTGCAGGTTGTGTTTGGCCTTGGCCGATTGGTGCCCGGCAGTGATTTTGCCGTCGGCCCACTCGGTGTGCGCCAGGGCTTCGCGGATGCGCAGCACTTCCTCGCGAGAGAACAGGCCGGGAATGTGCAGCAACATGGAGGCATTACCTGAAAACAGTGAGACGCCAATGGTAGTGATTCTTATTGACTGTGTACAACCCTACTCCCGCCCAAAGGACGAACGAGATCGTCAAAACCGTAAGCAAAAAGTGTAAAGAACGTAAATTCAGTGCGAATAGTAATGTATCGCAATTGATATGAAGTCTTGTTCTCCCTATATTCCGCGGCCTCACCTCCTTGGGGAAAGGACACACTCATGCCGCGCACTTCGATAAAAACACCTGCCAGTTCACCACGTTTGCTGGCCTCGGCCATCGGCGTTGCCATCAGCGCCAGCTCTGCCGCCCAAATGGCGCAAGCTGCTGAAGACACCGAGCAGAAAGGCGAGCGCAACAGCATTTCCCTGGGAGCCACCAGCATCACCGGCCAGGAACAGGACAGCACGTCCTACCAGGTCGAAAAAGCCTCCTCGCAGAAGTACACCGCGCCGCTGGTAGATACTCCTCGCTCGGTCACCGTGGTGCCGCAGCAAGTGCTCAAGGACACCGCCGCCACCTCGTTGCAGGACGCCTTGCGCACCGTGCCGGGGATTACCTTCGGCGCCGGTGAAGGCGGCAACCCGCAGGGCGACCGTCCGTTCATTCGCGGCTTCGACGCCCAGGGCGATACCTACCTCGACGGCGTGCGCGACACCGGCGGCCAGAGCCGCGAGATCTTCGACATCGAATCCATCGAAGTCAGCAAAGGCCCCAACTCGTCATTCGGCGGCCGCGGCTCGGCCGGCGGCAGCCTCAACCTGGTGAGCAAGACGCCACAGGCGCGGGACTTCACCAACGGTGGCTTCACCTACGGCTCCGACCAGACCCGCCGCTATGTGCTCGACGTCAACCGTCAGTTCCTCGACAGCGCGGCCTTCCGCCTGAACCTGATGAGCCACGAACAGAACGTCGCCGGGCGTGATGCCGTCAACTACGACCGCTGGGGCGTGGCGCCGTCGCTGACCTTCGGCCTGGGCACCCCGACTCGCGTCAACCTCAGCTACTACCACATGGAAAGCAACGACCTGCCGGATTCGGGCATTCCGTATGGCTACAGCAACAGCGGCGCAAGAGCCGCCCACGTGCATGACAAGCCAACCGACGGCGGCGACAGCAACAACTTCTACGGCCTCAAGGATCGCGACTTCCGCAAGACCCGCGCCGACATCAGCACGTTCTCCATCGAGCACGACCTGAACGACAACATGACGCTGAAAAACACCCTGCGCCACGGCAACACCGGCCAGGACTATATCGTCACCCAACCCGACGACAGCCAGCACAACGTCAACCAGTTCGGCACCGTGTGGCGCCGCGCGAACACCCGCGTGTCCACCACCGAGACCACCACCAACCAGACCGATCTGTTTGGCAGCTTCCAGGCGCTGGGCTTCAAGAACACCTTCTCCACCGGGCTGGAATTCACCGGCGAAGAAACCCGCTACAGCGGCTACACCGTCAGCCCGAACAGCAACCCCGGTTGCCCGGCGCCCGGCAAAGGCGGCCAGTGCACCTCGCTGGGCAACCCGAACCCGGACGATGCCTGGACCGGCAGCATTGCGCGCAACTACAACGGCACCAACACCAAGGCCACCAGCCGCGCCGCCTATGTGTTCGACACCATCGAGCTGGACCCGAAATGGCTGCTGAACGTCGGTCTGCGCTACGACACCTTCGACACCGTGGCCAACACCAATGCGGTGCCGACCGCCACCGTCAAGGCCCGCAGCAAGATCAAGAACGACAGCCAGTTCTTCAACTGGCAGGCGGGCCTGGTCTGGAAGCCGGTTGAAAACGGCAGCATCTATGCCTCCTACGCCACCTCAGCCTCACCGGCCGGCGGCCTGGTAGGTGAAGGCGCCGACGGCAACCCGCTGTCTGCCGGCGCCGCCACCAGCGACCTGAAACCGGAAGAGACCGTCAACTACGAGCTGGGCACCAAGTGGGACATGTTCCACGACCGCCTGTCCCTGACCGCCGCGGTGTTCCGCACCGAGAAGAAAAACACGCGGATCCTGGTGGACGCGCTGACCTATGAAAACGGTGGCGAATCCCGCGTCGACGGCCTGGAGCTTTCCGCCAGCGGCAAGCTGACCGATCAATGGCAAGTGTTCGCCGGCTACAGCTACCTGAAAAGCGAACTGGTGGACCCGGGCCTGAACGGTCGTAACGGTGTCGTCAGTGCCGGCTCGAACAAAGGCAACCAGATGCCCAACACGCCGAAGAACACCTTCAGCCTGTGGACGACGTATGACGTGACACCCAAGCTCACCATCGGCGGCGGCGCGTTCTATGTCGACGAGGTCTACGGCGATGCGGGCAACACCGTCTACGTGCCGTCCTACACCCGCTACGACGCTATGGCCAGCTACAAGCTGACCAAGAACGTCGACCTGCAGTTGAACGTGCAGAACCTCACCGACAAGACCTACTACGACAAGGCCTATGCCTCGCATTTTGCCAACCAGGCAGCCGGTCGTACGGCCCTGCTGACCACCAGTTTCCATTTCTAAACCGATACAAATGACTGCACGAAACCCCACGCATCGGATGCGTGGGGTTTTTGCGTGTAAAAAAGAATGTTTCTCGACAACTCGCGGCATAATGCGCGCCGTGAAACACCTAACCTGATGACGAGGCCGTACGACGTGTTGAAGAAAACCCTGTTCCAGTTGCATTGGTTCTTCGGCATTACCGCCGGGCTGGTGTTGGCCTTGATGGGGATCACCGGCGCAACGGTGTCGTTCCAGGATGAACTCATCGAGTTGCTGAACCCGACGGTGTTGACGGTGGAAAAGCGTCCGGCCGGGGTACTGCCGCCCGCTGAACTGGTGCACCTGCTGGAAGCCCGTGAAGGCAAAGTCGTGTCGATGCTCACGGTGCAGCCCGACAGCACCAACGCGGCCAAGGTCTGGTTCACCCCACCGCCCGGTGAACGTCGCGGGCAGATGCGCTACTTCGACCCGTACACCGGCGACTACCTGGGCGATGCCGTCGGCCAGGACTTCTTCGGCTTCGTGCTGCAACTGCACCGTTTCCTCGCCATCGGCGACACCGGCCGGCAAATCACCGGCGCCTGCACGCTGATCCTGGTGTTCTTCTGCCTCTCGGGCCTGTACCTGCGCTGGCCGCGCCAAGTGGCAAGCTGGCGTGCATGGCTGGCGGTGGACTGGCGCAAGAAAGGCCGTAGTTTCAACTGGGACCTGCACTCGGTGTTCGGCACCTGGTGCCTGCTGTTCTATCTTCTGGCGGCACTGACCGGACTGTTCTGGTCCTACGAGTGGTACAGCAACGGCATGACCAGACTGCTGTCCGACGCGCCGCAGAACGAACGCGTACGCAAGCGCGGCCCGGCCCCCGAAGGGCCTGCGCCGGTGGCGAATTACGCCGCGATCTGGAGCAGCATCTACAGCAACGCCGGCCCCGGCTTGAGCGGCTACAACATCCGCATGCCCGCGGTCGCCGGCCAACCCGCCACCGTCTACTACCTGCTGAAGACCTCGCCCCACGATCGCGCGCTGAACCAGATCAACCTCGACCCGGGCACCGGCGAAGTCAAATCCCATGACACCTACGCCGGCAAAAGCTTCAAGGCGCAGATCCTGACCAGTATCTATGCGCTGCACACCGGCAGCTACTTCGGCCTGCCCGGCCGGATCATCCTGACGTTCAGCGCGCTGCTGATGCCGCTGTTCTTCATCACCGGCTGGCTGCTGTATCTGGACCGCCGCCGCAAGAAACGCCAGGTGCGCGATGCCCGCAAAGGCCTGACCGGCAACCACAGCGACGCGCCGGCCTGGCTGATCGGCTTTGCCAGCCAGAGCGGCTTTGCCGAGCAACTGGCCTGGCAGACCGCCGGGCAGTTGCAGGCCGCCGGCGTGCCAGTGAACGTGCAGTCGCTGGGCAGCGTCAGCGAAGAGGATTTGCGCCAATCGAGCCATGCGCTGTTCGTGGTCAGCACCTTCGGCGACGGCGAGGCACCGGACAGCGCCCGCGGTTTCGAGCGCAGCGTGCTCGGCCAGGACCTGTCCCTCAAGGGCCTGAACTACTCGGTGTTGGCCCTGGGTGATCGCCAGTACCAACACTTCTGCGGCTTCGCCCGGCGCCTGCATTTCTGGCTGACCAACCAGGGCGGCAACCCGCTGTTCGCCCCGGTGGAAGTCGACAGCGGCGACACCGATGCGTTGCTGCACTGGCAACAACAACTGGGCCAACTGACCGGCCATGCACCCGCTGCGGCATGGGCCAGCGCGACCTATGAAAACTGGACCCTGAAGCAACGCACCCTGCTCAACCCGCACAGCAGTGGCTCCGGCGTCTATTTGCTCGGGCTCACCCCGCCAGCCCCCCGGGACTGGCTGGCCGGCGACCTGGTGGAAGTGCTGCCACGCAATTGCCCATGGGCCATCGAACACTTCCTGGAAGGCCTGGGACTGGCCGGCAGCGAAGGTGTGGTAGTCGACGGCCTTGCACACACCCTCGACCAGGCCCTGGCCGGCCGCCAACTGCCGGACAATCGCGCACACCTGGTGGGCCTGCATGCCCAGGCGCTGGTCAATGCACTGGTGCCGATGGGCATGCGCGAATACTCCATCGCCTCGATTGCCAGCGACGGTGTGCTGGAGCTGATCGTGCGCCAGGAGCGTCACCCCGATGGCAGCGTGGGCGTGGGTTCCGGCTGGTTGACCGAACATGCACCGCTGGGTTCGACCATCAGCCTGCGAGTGCGGCGCAACAGTGGTTTCCATCTGCCGACCGAGCCGCTCCCGATGATCCTGCTGGGCAACGGCACCGGCCTTGCCGGGTTGCGCAGCCTGCTCAAGGCGCGGGTTGCCGACGGCCAGCAGCGCAACTGGCTGCTGTTTGGCGAACGCAATATCGCCCATGACTACCACTGCCAGGATGAGTTGCAAGGCTGGCTGGCCAGCGGTGACCTGGCGATGCTTGACCTGGCCTTTTCCCGGGATCAGGCAGAGAAAATCTACGTTCAGGACCGCCTGCGTGAGTCGGCGGATGTGCTGCGTAAATGGGTGGCCGATGGCGCCGCGATTTACGTCTGCGGCAGTTTGCAGGGGATGGCGGCGGGTGTGGATCAGGTGCTGCACGAGGTGCTGGGCAGCGAAGCCGTCGAACGCTTGATCGAGCAGGGCCGCTACCGCCGGGATGTCTACTGACCCCCTGAAGATACACCGATCAAAATGTGGGAGCGGGGGGGGGGGGGGGGGGGGGGGGGGGGGGGGGGGGGGGTGGGGGGGGGTGGGGGGGGGGGGGGGGCGCCCGCGCGCCCCGGTCCCCCCCCCCCCCCCCCCCCCCCCCCCCCCCCCCCCCCCCCGCTCCCACATTGGCTCTTCTTCAGTAGGTAGATTGCATTGCAATCACACTGGCGCCAGCTTCTGCTCAAACACTGAAACCCCATCCAGGTCCCGCAAAATCACCGTCAGCTCCGCCGTCTGCCCGTCAATCTGCACCTCGCCAAAAAACTGGAACCCGGCAAACGGCGAGCTGTTCTGCACCGTCGGCGCCTTCTCGAACACCACTTCCGGGCCAAAGGTTTTATCCAGCGGATTAGGCCCGAAACTCCCGGCATTCAACGGCCCGGCGACAAACTCCCAGAACGGCTCAAAATCCTGAAACGCCGCCCGATCCGGATGGTAATGATGGGCCGCGCAGTAATGCACATCCGCCGTCAGCCACACGTGATTACGCACCTGCTGCGCCCGCAGAAACGCGAGCAATTCGGCAATTTCCAACTCGCGCCCCTGGGCCGGTCCCGGGTCGCCGTTGGCGATCGCTTCCCAACGCGGCACGCCGGGGCTGACCTCACCGTCGGGCACGCCCAGGCCAATAGGCATGTCGGCGGCGATGACCTTCCACTGCGCCTGGGAGGCCTTCAATTCGCGCTTGAGCCAGTCCAGTTGCTCACGCCCAAGGAACGGTTTTTCACCGCCAAGGTTGTCATCGTTCGGCCCGCGATAGCTGCGCATGTCCAGCACAAACACATCCAGCAACGGGCCGTAGCTGAGCTTGCGATAAATCCGCCCGCCCTGGTCGGCGCTTTGCCGGCGCATCGGTGAATATTCCAGCCAGGCCTGGCGCGCACGGCCTACCAGGGTATTGATGTCGCGAGTCTTGTAGCGTTCATCCAGTTGCTTGCTCGGCGACCAGTTGTTGATCACCTCGTGGTCGTCCCACTGCCAGATCTGCGGCACTTCGGCGTTGAAGCGACGTACGTTCTCGTCCATCAGGTTGTAGCGGTAGTTGCCCCGGTATTCATTCAGGGTTTCAGCGACTTTGCTTTTGGCTTCGGTGGTGATGTTGCGCCAGATGCGTCCGTCCTCGGTGGTCAGTTGCGCGGGCACCGGGCCGTCGGCGTAGATGGTGTCGCCGCTGTGAATGAAGAAGTCCGGCAGGCGCAGGCGCATGGCTTCGTAGATGCGCATGCCGCCGATGTCCGGGTTGATGCCGAAGCCCTGGCCGACGGTGTCGCCGCTCCACACAAAGCGGATATCCCGGCGCTGCTGCGGCACGCTGCGCAGGTGACCGAACCAGGGCTCGCTGGCCACGCCGGTCTGGGCATCTTCAAAGTGCACACGGTAGAAGATCGCCTGGTCGACGGGCAGGCCGGTGAGTTCGACACGGGCGGTGAAATCGGTGCGGCTGTCGGCCAGGGGCGAGACGAATTTGCGCGGGTTGCTGAATACGCTGCGGGTGTCCCACTCCACCACCATCCGGGCCGGGCGGTCGCTGCGGCTCCAGATCATCGCGCGGTCGCCCAGCAGGTCGCCGGACTGCACGCCGTCGGTGAGTTGCGGGCGATCCTTGACCGAGGCGATCACCGCAGGCGCGAGGCCCGGCAGCAACAGGCCGGCGCCAACGGCTTGCATCACGCGGCGGCGGCCGAGATTGAAGTGGCTCATGCGGGTTCCCTCTCGAGCAGCAAAAGGGAAACTTAAGCATGACGGGATGAACGAGTTATGACACCGGCCTTATTGCTCACGGAGGTCAAATGTGGGAGCTGGCTTGCCTGCGATAGCCTCAACTCGGTTGCGTTGATACACCGAGGTGCCTGCATCGCAGGCAAGCCAGCTCCTACATGAACCGCGTCATGCCTGGGCGGGTGCGACAGAAAGCTCTACGGTCTCAGGGCGCTTGAGGAATGCATACACCACGGCCGTCAACAAACTGCCCCCCACGATCGCCAGCAGGTACAGCAGCGCATGGTTGATCGCATTCGGGATCAGCATCACAAACAATCCACCATGGGGCGCCATCAGCTTGCAGCCGAAATACATCGACAGCGCACCGGTCAGCGCACCGCCGGCGATGCTTGCCGGGATTACCCGCAGCGGGTCCTTGGCAGCAAACGGAATCGCGCCTTCAGAGATAAAGCACATGCCGAGGATCAGCGCGGCCTTGCCGGCTTCACGCTCGGTCTGGGCGAACTTGCGCCGCGCCAGGAAGGTGGCGATGCCCATGCCAATCGGCGGCACCATGCCGGCAGCCATGGTCGCGGCCATGGGTGCACCGCTTTGTGCTGCCAGCAGGCCGACGGAAAACGCGTAGGCTGCCTTGTTGATCGGACCACCGAGATCGACGCACATCATGCCGCCCAGCAAGATGCCCAGCAGCACGGCGTTGGTGGTGCCCATGGTGCTGAGGAAATCCGTGAGGCCGGTGAGCATCTTCGCCACCGGCGGCCCTACCAGGTAAATCATCGCCAGGCCGGTGAACAGACTCGCCAGCAACGGGATGATCAGGATCGGCTTGAGGGCTTCCAGGCTCTGGGGCAAACGGATCGCGCGGCTGATGAATTTGACGCAGTAGCCGGCGAGAAAGCCGGCGAAGATCCCGCCGATAAACCCCGCGCCCAAGGTGCTGGCCAGCAGGCCACCGATCATGCCGGGGGCCAATCCAGGACGGTCGGCAATCGAGTAGGCGATGTAACCCGCCAGCAGCGGCACCATCAGCATGAACGCCTGGTCGCCGACGGTTTTCAGCGCGGCGGCCAGGGTGCCTTTTTCTTCAAAGGCATGAATGCCGAACACGAATGACAGGGCGATCAGCAGACCGCCCGCCACCACCATCGGCAGCATGAACGACACGCCGGTGAGCAAGTGTTTGTAGACACCGGTCTTCTCCGGTTTGGCAGCGGCACCACTGGCAGCGGATTCCTGCTTGCCTTCGGCCAGCGCCTTGTTGAGGGTCGCCTCGGATTGCTTGAGCGCGATCCCGGTGCCGCAGCGATAGATTTTCTTGCCGGCAAAGCGCTCGGTGGCGACTTCGATGTCGGCGGCGAGCAGCACCACGTCGGCGTCACGAATCGCCTCGGGACTCAGCGGCGTGCGGGCGCCCACGGAGCCCTGGGTTTCCACCTGCAAGTCATACCCGAGGCGCTTGGCGGTTTGCTGCAACGCTTCGGCAGCCATGAAGGTGTGGGCGACGCCGGTCGGGCACGCGGTGATCGCGACGATACGCGGCGTGCTTTTCGCCGGTGCCGCGTCAGCTACCCGCACCTGGGCCTCCTCGGCTCCGCGACGCAACACCGCGTCCACATCCTGCAACGCCTGGGCCGGCGTGCTGCGGAATACGCGTTTGCCGACAAAACGCTGCATGTCCACCGGCGTGCTGCTGACCAGCAATACCCACTCGGCGGCTTCAAGGGTGGCCGCCGACAATTGGCGTTCCGGATGCTGCACGTCGACCACTTCGACGCTGGTGCTCCAGCCCTGGCGTTGCGCGGCGGCATCCAGCAAGCGGGCGCACAGCACACTGGTGACCATGCCGTTCGGGCAGGCAGTAACAATGGCTAACTTCATGACCAACCCTCTTACTGTTCTGTCAGCGGCCGCACGTGGACGCCGCTCTGCAAAGTCTCAAGCTGCGCTTCGTCGGTGATGCCAAAGCCGATCTGCGTGACCGCCATCGCGGCAATGGCGGTGGCGCGGCCCAGGGTCTGCTCCGGCGTATCGCCACTGAGCAAACCGTGAAGCATCCCGGCCAGCAGCGAGTCGCCGGCGCCTACGGTACTGGCCACGATTACCTTGGGCGGCGTGGCGTGCAGCGCCGTTTCCGGGCTGTACCAGCTCACACCCGCGGCACCGTCGGAGACCACCACATGCTCAACACCTTGCCGATGCAGTTGGCGGATGGCATCTGTGGAATGACCAAGGGCATCGGCCAGTTCTTCGGTATTGGGTTTGACCAACCACGGGCCGGCGTTCAATCCGGCGCGCAGCGCTTCGCCGCTGGTGTCCAGGGCGACTTTCAAGCCGAGGTTTTTCAGTTGCTGCAGCAGGCCCTGGAACCACTGAGGGGTGATGCCGCGTGGCAGGCTGCCGGCCACGACGACGGCGTCGTAGCCCGGAGCAATCCGCGCCAGTTGCTCAAGCAGTGCGTGTTGCGCCTGCTCGCTGACCAACGGGCCCGGCGCATTGACATCCGTGACCCGCCCATCCTGCTCGGCGATCTTGATATTGCTGCGGGTTTCTCCCGGCACGCGAATAAACGCATCGGTAAAACCACGACGGGCAATCAGCATCTCGAATGCCTGGGGATTGTCCTCTCCAAGAAAGCCGCCCACGGTCACCTGATGACCAAGGTCCGCCAGCACCTGCGCGACGTTCACGCCCTTGCCGGCAGCGTGGGTGATCATCGCTTCGCTGCGATTGACCTCGCCCGGTTCCAGGCGCGCCAGGCGCACCGTCAGGTCCAACGCCGGGTTCAGCGTCAGGCTTAAAATCCTTGCCATTTACACGGCCTCCACAAGCGCACGCACTTCGGCGGGAGAACCCACCGCCAGGGCTTTTTGTGCCAGGCCCTGGGCCTCGCTCAGACTGAATTCACGCACCCGTGCCTTGACCTCGGGGATGCTGCGCGCAGACACACTCAGCTCATCCACTCCCAGGCCGATCAGCACCGGAACTGCCAAAGGGTCGGCTGCCAGCTCGCCGCACACGCCGACCCATTTGCCATGGGCATGGGCGGCGCGCACGGTGATGTCGATCAGTTGCAACACCGCCGGGTGCAGGCCATCCGCCTGGGCCGACAGCGTCGGGTGGCCGCGGTCGATGGCCAGGGTGTACTGGGTCAGGTCGTTGGTGCCGACGCTGAAGAAGTCCACTTCCTTGGCCAGTACCGGCGCCAGCAACGCGGCCGACGGCACTTCGATCATGATCCCCAGTTGCAGGTCGGCCACCGGGATTTCCAGGCGCAGGCGCTCGGTCATGTCCCGGGCCTGGCGCCACTCGTCAACACTGCCAACCATGGGGAACATGATGCGCAGTGGACGGTTGTCTGCCGAACGCAACAGTGCGCGCAATTGCGCTTCCATGATCTGCGGGCGTTGCAGGGTCAGGCGAATGCCGCGCACGCCGAGGAAGGGGTTTTCTTCCTTGGCGATCGGCCAGTAAGGCAGCGGTTTGTCACCGCCCACATCAAGGGTGCGCACCACCAGCGGCCGACCGCCGAGGCCGTCGAGCACGCGGCGGTATTCGGCTTCCTGGGTGGCTTCGTCGGGCGCTTGTTTGTGGGCCATGAAAATCAGTTCGGTGCGCAGCAAGCCGATGCCTTCGGCGCCCTGCTCCACCGCGCCGGCAACCCCGGCGCTTTCGCCGATATTGGCGAATACTTCGACGGCATGGCCATCGCGGGTCAGGGCCGGTTCATGGCGTTGCGCGGCGGCGGCTTGCAGACGTTGTTCGCGGGTGTCGCGTTCGACGGTGGCGCGCTGCAAGGTGGCGGCGTCGGCGTCCACATGCAGGCGACCGCGCTGGCCATCCAGCAACAACGGCGTGCCCGAAGCCAACAGCAATACAGCAGGGCCTGCACCCACCAGCGCGGGAATGCCCAAAGCACGGGCGACGATGGCGCTGTGGGCGGTGGCGCCGCCACGGGCAGTGAGGATGCCGGCGACACGCACCGGGTCCAGGCGCGCCACGTCCGAGGGACCCACTTCGTCCATCACCAGGATGTAGGGTTCGTCGGGCTCCTGGGCGGTTTCGACGCCGCACAGTTGCGCCAGCACACGGCGGCCAATGTCACGCAGATCGGCGGCGCGCTCGGCGAGCAAGGCGTCCTGCAACGATTCCTGCTGTTTGGCGGCGGCTTCGATCACGCTCATCCACGCGGCTTCGGCGCTTTCGCCCTGCTTGAGGCGCGTCTCGACTTCGTCGGTCAGTTCCGGGTCGTCGAGCATCTCCTGGTGGGTGATGAAGATCTCGCGGATGGCCTTGGACTTGCTGCGCTCGATCAGGCCCTGGATGTCCCGGCGCACGTCGGTCAATGCCGCGTGCAGGCGCTGGCGCTCGATCACCGGCGACTCGCCGCGCAGCGGGTATTCGAAAGGTTGCAGCACCTGGATATGCGCCGGGCCAATCGCAATGCCGGGGGCGGCGGCGATGGCCTGGATCAGGCTGCCGGACACTGGCGCGCTGATGACCGGTTCGATCTCGACCACGGCTTGTTGGGCACTGACTGCCGACAACGGCTCGACTTCTTCGCCGAGGCCGTCTTCCACTGCCGCCAGCAAGGCGGGCAAGGCGTCACCGGCAATGGTTGGCTCGGCGACAAACTCCAGTACCTGGCCGCGACGCGCACCGAGGCTGAGCAACTTGCTCAGGCTTTTTACCGATACCGCGCCGACGTCTCCATCGACGATGCGCACACGGATTTCACCGGCAAAACTTTTCGCCAATTGCGCGAGGATCTTCGCCGGGCGCGCATGCAGCCCGTGGGCGTTGGCCAGGGCAATGCGCACGCTTGGCCAGTCGGCGGGCAGTTCACCGCCGAGCACTTCCAATACGGCGCGGCTGCTGGTGGCGCGGCCGAGTTCCTGGCCACGGCCTTCGATCAGCAAGGCACACAGGCGTTCGAGCAAGGTCTGGTGGGCCTCGCCGAGGCTGGCCAGGCAGAACAGGCCGCTCAAGGGCTGGCCCAGGTAACGCATGGGTTTGTCCGGGGTGACGAAGGCCAGGCCGGGACGCTTCACCGTCTGCTCGCTGTGCAGCCACCACAGGCCATCGCCCAGGGGCAGCGCGTCGACTTGTTGCAGCACGGCGGCAAAGCCATTGCTCACGCAATCGGCCTGGCGCAGCAGGCGCGCGCCTCTCCACACCAGTTCTTCGAAATCATCAGCCGACACGCCCAGGCCAATCATCTGTGCGTCCAGCGCCAGCTCCTGCGGCGCACCTTGCAGCAGTTTCAGCAAGGCCTCGGCAGAACTGGCGCGACGCAGGGCCTGGCCCAGGTCGGTCTCGCCGAGGGCGCGGGTCAGCAGTTGCAGCAGGCGCAGGTGTTCGTCGGATTTGGCGGCAATGCCGATCGCCAGGTAGACGATCTGGCCATCGCCCCAATCCACGCCGTCGGGAAATTGCAGCAGGCGCACGCCGGTGGCGAACACCTGGTCGCGGGTTTCGGGGGTGCCGTGGGGGATGGCGATACCCTGGCCGAGAAAGGTCGAGCCTTGGGCTTCACGCGCTTGCAAGCCACTGAGGTAACCCTCGGCGACCAGGCCATCGGCCACCAGTTTTTCAGCGAGCAGTTGCAAGGCAGCAGACTTATCCACAGCCGTCTGGCCCATGGATATCTGCTCGTGGGTGAGCTCAAGCATGCCGTTCTCCTAGTTAGTGCGGCGGGCGCACTAGGTATTATTTTGAATAAATCAGTGCAAAAGCGTTCGAATAAAATTGACTGAGTGGTCAGTTGGCAGGACCACACTCGTCGCGATAATCGTAAAAATACGCTTGCTGAAACGTTTAATCTAGAATTTATGGCAGATTACGCGTTAATTTCCCATGATTGAAGAGCCACTCGGCTGTTGAGTTGCGACAATGGTCGCCTGCAGTAATCGGTTACGATTGGACAAAATGTCGGGGCAAGCTCTAAAAAACAAGGAAATCCCGGTTTGAAACTCAGTGATATCGCGCGCATTGCCGGTGTGTCTGTGACCACCGCCAGCTACGTCATCAATGGCAAGGCCGAACAGCAACGGATCAGCAGCGCAACCGTCGAACGGGTGCGCGCCGTGGTTGAAGAACATGGCTTTACGCCCAACCCCCAGGCCGCCGGGCTGCGCAGCCGGCACACCCGTACCCTGGGTTTTATCCTGCCGGACCTGGAAAACCCCAGTTACGCACGCATCGCCAAGCTGCTCGAACAAGGCGCCCGCGCCCGCGGCTATCAATTGCTGATCGCCAGCTCCGACGACGACGCCAACAGTGAGCGGCAACTGCTGCAACTGTTCCGCGCCCGCCGTTGCGATGCGCTGTTTGTCGCCAGCTGCCTGCCGGCCACCGACGACAGTTACCGCGAACTGCAAGCCAAGGGTTTGCCGGTGATCGCCATCGACCGGGTGATGGAGTCTACGCAGTTTTGCTCGGTGGTCAGCGATGATCGCCAGGCCTGCCAGCAATTGACCAGCAGCCTGCTGCACCCGCTGCCCAAGCAGATCGTGTTGATCGGCGCGCGGCCAGAGCTGAGCATCAGCCAGGAACGTACCGCCGGTTTCAAGCAAGCGCTGAAAGACTTCAGCGGCGAAGTGCTGATCGAACAAGGCGAGTCGTTCAGCCGCGACTGTGGCCGACAGCTGATGGAGCAGTTGCTGCAAAGCCTGGGGCATTTGCCTGACGCACTGGTGACTACGTCCTACGTCCTGCTGCAAGGGGTGTTTGACGCGCTGCATGACTTCCCGCTCAAATCCCGGCCACTGCGACTGGGGACGTTTGGCGACACCCAACTGCTGGATTTCCTGCCGCTGCCGGTGAATGCCATGGCCCAGCAGCATCAGTTGATTGCCGACACCGCGCTGCGCCTGGCGCTGGCGGCCATTGAAGAACAGCACTACGAACCCGGCGTGCATGCCATCGGCCGAACGTTCAAGCAACGGATTCACTCGGAGTAAGCGGTGTGGAGCTGATCGACAGCCACACCCATCTGGATTTTCCGGACTTCGATACGGACCGCCGCGAAGTCCTGAGCCGCAGTCGCCGCCTGGGCGTGCGCAGGATGGTGGTGCTCGGGGTCTATCAGCAGAACTGGCAACGGTTGTGGGACCTGGTGCAAACCGACGCGGATTTATTCGCCGCCTTCGGCCTGCACCCGGTGTATCTCGACGACCATCGCCCCGACGACCTAACGGAGCTGGGCGACTGGCTGACCCGCCTGAACGGCCACCGGCAACTGTGCGCGGTGGGCGAAATCGGCCTGGATTATTTCCTCGAACAGCTGGATCGCGAACGCCAGCAAAGCCTGTTTGAAGCGCAACTGAAGCTGGCGGTGGACTTCCAACTGCCGGCGCTGCTGCATGTGCGCCGCAGCCACGCTGCCGTGATCGCCACCCTCAAGCGCATTCGGCTGCCACGGGGTGGAATCATCCACGCGTTTGCCGGCAGCCAGGAAGAGGCCCGCGAGTACATCAAGCTCGGCTTCAAACTGGGCCTGGGCGGCGCGGCCACGTGGCCGCAAGCCCTGCGCATGCACAAGGTGATCGCCCGGCTGCCGCCGGAAAGCGTGGTGCTGGAAACCGACTCACCGGACATGGCCCCCGTGATGTACCCCGGCCAGCGCAACAGCCCCGAACACCTGCCAGACATCTGTGCCGCCCTGGCGGAGCGCATGGGCATCAGTTCCTCAGCGCTGGCCGAGGCGAGCACCCGCAATGCCTGCGAGCTGTTCAACTGGTAGGGGCCCATCCCCGATGCATGCCTGGCCATGCCTCACACTCGAAAGGCCCCGATCAACTGCTTCAGCTCGATCACTTGCAAGGACAATTGCCGGCTGGCCTCTTCAGTCTGGTGCGCGCCCTGCGCTGCATGTTCACCGGCGCGATTGATCTCGACGATGTTCTGATCGATGTCATGGGCCACGGCAGTCTGCTGTTCGACGGCGGCGGCAATCTGCTGGTTCTGGTCGACGATCATGCCTACCGCGCCGAGGATGTTTTCGAGAGCCTGCTGGACTTTTTCCGACTGCCCCACCGTGCCATTGGCCATCTCGTGGCTGGTGCCCATGGCCTTCACCGCAGCGCCGACACCGCTGTGGAGCTTGGCAATCATCTGCTCGATCTCTTCGGTGGAGTGCTGGGTGCGCCGGGCCAAAGTGCGCACTTCATCGGCCACCACGGCGAAACCGCGTCCTTGCTCACCGGCGCGCGCGGCCTCGATGGCGGCATTCAACGCCAGCAGATTGGTCTGTTCGGCAATGCTCTTGATCACTTCCAGCACGCGACTGATGGATTGGCTGTCGATGGCCAATTGGTTGATGACCCGTACCGATTGATCGATCTCCGAAGCCAACGCCGCGATACTGCCTTGCTGGGACTGCACCAGGCCGCGTCCGCTGACGGTTTCATCGTTGACGCTGTGGGCGCTGCTGACCGCCGCCGCCGCGCTGCGCGCCACTTCCTGGGCAGTGGATGACATCTGGTTCATGGCGGTCGCCACTTGCTCGATCTGGCTGCGTTGGCCGGACACGGCCTGGTTGCTGCTGGCCGAGACTGACTCCACTTGTCCGGCCTGGTGTTCGACCTGGTTGACGGTGTGCCCTACCCGCTCGATCAGGTCATGGATCTTGGCCACGGTAGCGTTGAACACCTGGCCCAAATCCCCCAGCTCGTCGCGGCTGTGGGCGATGAAGGTGACGGTCATGTCACCGGCCGCCACCTTGTCCATCGTCGCCCCCAGGCGGCGCAAGGTGGTGCGGGTGGAGGCGTAGAAACCGGCATACAAATAGAAGATCAGCAAAAACACCGACGCCAGTGCCGCCACCAATCCGATCATGTGCGTGCGGTTTTCTGACAGGCGTTGCTCCAGTTGCTGCTCGAGAAAGGTCAGGGTGGCTTCGTCGAGCTGATAGGTCTTGGCCATCAACGTGCTGACGTCGTCGTAGAAGCCTTGCCATGGGGCGTCGAGGGTTTCGGCCATGACGACCTGCTCTTCGAACAACTCACTGCCTTGCTTGAGGCTGGCCTTGCTCGCGTCCGCCAGGCTCGCCAACGCTGCGTGGGCGGGCTTGCTGGAGCCGAGGGCATCCTGCAGTTTCAGGCCGTATTCCGCCTGGAGCTTTTCCAGTTGCTGCAGCAGCTCGTCAAAACGAGTGCTGGACGACGAATTGAGAAAACCCTGGCCCAACGAATAAGCCCCCATGGCCCGGCCTTCCCCCAGGGTCTGGGTGACTTGCGGAGTGACGCTGGTGATCAGTTCACTGAGTTGGCGCAGGTCGCCCTGGGGGTCACGGCTCAAACCCGACTGGCTGGCGATGATCTGGCTGAGCATCTGCGCCTTGTTGAGGAGTTTGCCGATCAGCGCGCTTTTGCTGAGCAGTGAAGTTTCCTGTTGCTGGGCCTTGAAGGCGGCGATCATTTCATCGCGCTTGGCTTCGAAAGCGGCGGCCTGTTCTGGGTCGGCGGACAGGGCGTGGAAGCTTTGCAGGCGCTGCAGCAGGCTGTCTTCGAGGGCGATGATTTTGTTTTCGATATCACCGGCTTTGCCTGATTGGCCGAGGGTTGCGTTGATCTGTACCTGGTTGTTCAGGGTTTCCAGGTCGCGGCGCAGGGCCAGGCTGCTGCCCAGCAGGTCGAGGCTTTGCAGCTCGATGCGAGTGCCCTGGAATTCACGCCAGGAATCGCGCACCAGGTAGTAGTTGGTGGCCAGCATCGGCAACAGGAACAGCACGCTGATAAGGCTGAACTTCATGCCGAAGGTCAGGCGGTTCATGAACGCGACGGCGGGATAGAGCAAGCTCTTCACAGGTGAACTCCCTTTTCTTTTATTTTTATTGAGGGCGCAGGGCGGCGGCAGATAGCCACTATTTGGCGCTCTGTCTGTATAGCTCAATTCGAAAAGGAGGTTTGTAACTTAAGGTTAACGAGGTAGGAGCGAGCTTGCCCGCTCCTACAGGGAGGCAAATCAGGGCAGCACGGTCCAGATGGCAAAGCCGGCGTACCACAGCACGGCGGCACGCAGCAGCAACTCCCAGATACGATCAAGGCTGTTGATGCCCTCGGCGCCTACCACCGGTGGCGGGATCTCCGCGGCCACCAGGCCCACCTTCTCCACCAGTTGCGCAGCACTGATGTCCCAGCTCAGCAGCTCATGCAGCATCACCCGGCCGACCGCCACAAAGTTGCCGACCAAGGCAAAACTCGCCGCCAGCAAACGTACCGGCAACCAGTCGAAGGCATGGCGCAACTGCCCGGCACGCTCGGCCACCAGCGGGTTCTTGCTGTTCTCGGTCGCCAGCGCCAGCAGACGGTAGGCCAGGGCGGCCACCGGCCCGAGGAGGAAGTACCAGAAAATCACCGCGAAGAAGCTTTGGTAGGCCTGCCACAACAGATGGCCCTGGACCCGCTCCAGCAACTGTTCACCACTGTCGGCGCTGATGCTCAAGTCACGTTCGGCCACATGTTCGGCCGCTTGCAGGTCACCCCGGCGCCAGGCATCACGGAACGGGCCCAATCCGGCCAGGAGATCGCCACGGCCCAGGCTGTAGATCACCACCAGCAGGTGCACCGGCAGCGCCAACAGGCCATAGGCCACTGGCTCCAGCACCAGCAACAACAACGCAAGCAAGGCCACCGGCAGCAGCACCAGCAATGTGAGGATCAGCCACGGCTGCTTGCCCAGGCTGGCGCTCGACTCCAGCTTGGCCAGTTCCCGCAACCAACCGCCATCACGTTGTATTCGGTGACGCAGGGCCGAGAACTTCTCGATCCATACCGCCAGCACCAACACCAGAAAACTCATTGTGCGTGTCCTCCATCCTGCAAGGCGCTGCGAAAGCGCGCCCAATCAAATTCGGGTCCGGGGTCGGTCTTGCGTCCCGGGGCGATATCGCTATGGCCACAAATGCGCTGGCGGGTAATGCCCGTGTACGCCGCCAGCAACTGGCGCGTCAGGGCGATCAGGGATTGATACTGGGCATCGGTGAAGGGCAGGTCATCAGTGCCCTCCAACTCGATCCCCAGGGAAAAGTCGTTACACGTCTCACGCCCCTCGAAGCTCGATACCCCGGCATGCCAGGCCCGGTCCCGACACGAGACAAACTGCGTCACCGCGCCATCACGCTCAATCAGAAAATGCGCAGAAACCCGTAGGTCGGCAATACCTTCAAAGTAGGGATGTTCCGTGACATCCAGGCGATTCTGGAAAAACTCGTGCACCTTGCCGGTGGCGAATTGCGCCGGTGGCAGGCTGATGTTGTGCACCACCAACAGGGAAATCTCGCCACCGGGGCGCTCGTTGAAGTTGGGCGAGGGGCAATGGCGAATGCCCTGGCACCAACCGCTGGCGGGGTCCAACTGCATACTGGTTCCTTGAACGAGGCTGGGGTGACTCAGTATGCCGCGTTCCGCTGTCTGGTTGCGATCACTTGGCGCGATGAAGTTGGCGCAGGTTGCCAATCACCGAAGCCAGGGCGCGGTCGAACAACAGCGCATCATCCAGGGTTCGCACCGCGCCACGCTTGAACTCCAGGGCCAGTTCAAGCGGATTTTTTTCCAATACCTTGAGGCCGGTTCGATTGACGAAAATGCAGGTATTGCCCGGCGCAATAATCGCCGTCAGCTTGCAACGCAGGGTGTTTTCGGCGTCTTCCTGAAATTCCACCCAGCAACCGATCCGCAGTTGGCGAACCTTGAGCAGGTCGGGATCATCTTCCGGCAGGCTCGCCTCGATGGCCGGTGCCGCGGGACTGAGGACGAATGCCTCGCGCACCTCGACTTGCGACAGCGACGGTTGTTCCTCGGCACTGCCCCGGAACGACTGGACATGCAGGGTTTGCAAGCGGGTGAAAAATTCCCGGGTAATGAAGGGATCGAATGCCGCGCCGCTCAACCCATCGCGCAAGGCTTTCAGCAAGCCTGGCAACTGCTCCAGCAGGTGCCGGCCGGCTTCGGTGTCTTCGCTGAGGCCGACACTCCAGATCAACTCGTCCATGGTGCGCAACCCGGCCAGCCATTGTGGCGAGTGCTCGCCATGCTTCAGGCACGCCAGCAACAGCACCTGGCTCCAGGCCTGTTGCAGGAACTGCACCACGACCTCGGGCAGTACTTTGCCCAGCAACCGCAGATTGAGGGCTTCGGCTACACGCTGACGAGCGATTTCGGTACGGGCGCGCCCTTCTTCCGCATCGCGGGTACGTTGCTCCAGCAATTCGCTGCGGCGTCGCTCGTCATGGGTAAACGCGGTGAACTCGGTCAGTAACTGGGAAAAGATTGCCGGATCATCCACAAAATCATTCAACAACCGCTGCACCACCTGCTCGATGTGCAGGTACAGGCTGTCGCGCTGATAATCGTCGCGCTGGCTCCAGCCCATGGCCGCCGAAGCGATTTCATTGAGCAAGCGTCGCGCCGGGTGATTGGTGCGGCTGAAAAAACTCTTGTCCAGCACCGCCACTTTCAGCATCGGAATCTGCAGGCGCGCGATCAGCGCCTTGAGGGACTCGGGCACCGTACCGTCATTGAGGATGAACTCGAACAGCATGGCGATCAGGTTGATCACATCCTCGTCCGCATCCTCCACCACCCGCGACTTGCCGCTCTTGACGCTGACCCGGGTCAGCAGTTGTTCAAGCTGGTTGCGCAGGTCGAAATCATCCTCGACCTCAGGCTCAGGCACATATTGCTGCAAATGGGAGAGCAGGCGCAGCAGGTCACGGGTGGAGATGGGCTGGGTCTCGGCGCTGGCTTCCAGCGTGGGTGCCACGCTGCCGCGCACTGCCGACAGCAATTCCTGCAACGCCGCGAAAACTTCCTGGCCGCTGTCGTCTGCCGGGTGGCCGGCAATCGGCGGGGTGTCTTCAGGCAACTCGGCCGTGGCGACGGCGCGCCGCGATGGCACGGCCTTGAGTTCGGGCAATACGCCGGTGGCGATCAGCAACTGATTGGCTTCGCCGTACAACAGATCAGCGTCACTGAGCACGTATTTCTCAAACAGCTTGAGAATGATCAGCTTGACCCGGATTTCCACGCCAAGGCTGCGTCCTGCTTGCAGAAAAAACGCGCACAGCATTGCCGGGCCCAGGGGGTTGTCCCGATCATCCAGGCGTTTGTCGAGCAAGGCATTGAGCCGGGCTGTCAATTGCCCAAGGGCGAGCCCGTCACGGCGCAGCACCTTGCCCAGCATGGCCTCGAGCGCGACGGCTTTTTCCAGCTCATCGCCCGAGACCCCGGGCGCCGCGGTGTAGGACACCACCGGAATCAGTTGCAGCTCACCGCGCTCCACGTTGCCAAGATTGGCAAACGCTTCGTAGAGTTGCTCCATGAAGCCACGCTCGAAATTCTTGCGCTTGAGGCGCAGGTCGCGCATGGCTTCAAAGAAAATACCGTGGTCGACGTTACTGCGGGTCTTGTCGGCCATTTCGAACAGGGTGTCGTCGGCGTTATCAAACAGCTCCTGCAGTCCCTGCCTGAGTTGCTGCGCCGCCTTGTCACGGACCTGGAGCAACACCACCGGCAGGCGGGCGAGCGGCGATGGCGTCGCCCGTGCCTTATTGATCGGCACCACCTTCCCGTCATTGTGCATCCTGGCCTCCTGAAACGGCGGTATTCGATTGTGTGAAGGATCGGTGCAGCAACGGCGCGAAGCACGCCGGGGCACTGCGAAAATCGGGCTATCACCGTGACGTCAAAGCTATGACGCCAATTGCAAGGCGCGAGATTATCTTGCAAATGAGGGTTGTTGCGCCAGCGAACTCTGTGATTGCCGTGTAAATGAACATCGCGCACCGCACCCGTGGTGCCAGTTGCCTTGGGTTCAGGCCCGCCCTGCCCCTATAATCCAGGCACTTTGTTTGTGGAGCCTGTTATGCCCAATCTTCGTCTAGCCGACCTGACCGCCGAAATCGAAGCCAACGTGCGTCGCGCACTGCTGGAAGACATCGGCAGCGGGGATATCACCGCACAACTGATCCCCGCCGAACGCCTGGCCAAGGCCACGATCATCACGCGCGACGCCGCCGTCATCAGCGGCACGGCCTGGGTGGAAGCGGTGTTTCGCCAATTGGACCCACGCGTCGCGGTGCATTGGCAGGTACGCGACGGCGAACGTGTCAGCCCCAACCAGGCGCTGTTTCACCTCGAAGGCCCGGCCCGCTCGCTGCTCAGTGGCGAGCGTTGCGCGCTGAATTTCCTGCAACTGTTGTCAGGCGTTGCCACCCGCGCCCAATACCTGGCGGACTTTGTCGCGTCCACCCAGGTCAAGCTGCTGGATACCCGCAAGACCCTGCCCGGCCTGCGCCTGGCGCAAAAATATGCGGTGACCTGCGGCGGTTGCCACAACCACCGCATCGGCCTGTATGACGCGTTCCTGATCAAGGAAAACCATATCGCGGCCTGCGGCGGCATTGCCCAGGCGATCAGCGCCGCCCACAAGATCGCCCCGGGCAAGCCGGTGGAAATCGAAGTGGAAAGCCTGGAGGAACTGCGTGAGGCACTGGCGGCGGGCGCCGATATCATCATGCTGGATGAGCTGAGCCTGGATGACATGCGCGAAGCGGTGCGCCTGAACAACGGCAAAGCCAAGCTGGAGGCCAGTGGCGGGATCAACGAAAGCACCCTGCTGCCCATCGCTGAAACCGGCGTGGACTACATCTCCATCGGGGCGATGACCAAGGATGTGAAGGCGGTGGATTTGTCGATGCGGCTTAGTCTCTGAAACGCCCTTGAATGTAAGCGCCTGCTTTTGTGGCGAGGGAGCTTGCTCCCGCTGGAGTGCGCAGCGCTCCAAAGGTTTTCGGGGTCGCTTGGCAACCCAGCGGGAGCAAGCCCCCTCGCCACATCAAACTTGTGTCAGATCGCGAGATTGTTCATCCCGCAATACTCGTTCCAGTCGACACCCAACACCTCGGCCGCTTCCTTGTGCAAAGCCAGGCGCGCCGCCTCGAACGCTTCGGGGGTGGAGGTGTACTTCAGGGTCAGTTCCCATGGCTGCAGGCCCTGGGCCTCGGCCTCATCCTCAAACGCCCATTGGATCTGGTCCCTTTGATCATCGGCGCTCAGGTCCTTGATCTCATCCAGCAGTTCCGGCGACTCCGCGACGTACTTTTTGAGGGCTGCTTCGTGCCGCGCTTCCTGGGTCATTTCTTGTGTGGTCATGTCGTTCTCTTAGATCGAGGAATGGGGATGCATCTGGGTCATCAAGGTCGCGCAGATACAAAAGAACAGGCATGAATACCGGTTCGTCTGGCCTTCAGAACCATTCTGGGATCATCTGAAAACTGTGTTGCCTTTGTGCCCGAGACAGGAATCGAACCTGCGACCTTCGCGTTACGAGTGCGCTGCTCTACCGGCTGAGCTACACGGGCGGTGGGCTAAAGCTAGCACTGCCTTGGACGTCCGGCAACTCACTGCATTTCGAGGGCAATCACGCCTTGCACCCAAAAGCGTGGCTGCAGGTGACCGTTACTCAGGCCCATGTAGTGCTCGCTGCGCTCCTTGAGTCGGGGCACGTCACGAATCGCGACGAACACCAGCAAGCCCACGGCCACGACGCTCGCGGCCATCCACACCCTGTACAACGCCGGTACCGGGGCGACCGATGGAACGCGCCACACATGCAATCCCATCAGCCAGCCAACCACCAGCGCCAGCCAGAGTTGCGACACCGGCATCACGATTACCCCATCCACCTGTGCCTGGGTCAGTGCACCGATCAGCGAGGCAAACAGGCACAGGCGCAACAGGTCCACGGGCGCCAAGGACAACGCACGCTCACGCAACACGCCCAAGGTTGACCAACCCGCCCACGCAACCAACGCGATCATGCAGAGCGTCGACGGTACGCCCCATTCGCTGGCCCACTGCAGAATCGCCTGGTGAGGGTGAGCGGCAATGTCATTGGCGATGTCGGCAAAATGCATCGGCCCGAAACCCAGCCAGGGCCGCTCGATAATCATGCTCCAGGCCTGCCACCATATCGGCCCACGCCCCGAGAGGCTGGTGGTCAGTCGATCTACGGCACCATTGGAAATTACAATCCCCAAGTACCCTGCCAGCACTGTGAAGACCAACCAATACAACACTAACCCACAGGCCAGTGCCGCCAACTGCCAACCCAGCCAACGGCGCCCCTGCGGCCCCAGAAACATCAGCACGCAGCCGGCAGCGCCCATACCGAGCCAGGTGCCGCGGGTACCGCCACCGATCGCGATCAGCCACCAGACACACAGCAGGGCGAACACTGCGCCCCGCGCTGGACGAGCGACGTTTGAAACCAGCAAGGGAAGCGCCAGCAGCGGCAGGGTGAAGGTCTGGAACTGACCGTAGAAACGTTTATTGGAGAACCCGGACAACAGCAAATCGGTATTCACGATTGCTTCGCCGCTGGTGAAGGCGAGGACCCCGGCGTGCAGATATTGAATGCTTTTAACCATGCACAGCAGCAATACGAACAGGACCAATACACGATCCAGGGACTCATCCCCATTGCGCCTGGCCCGGCTGAAAGCCACAGCAGTGGCGCAACAACTGATGAGCAGCGCCAGCTCGGTCAACGCCCAGAGTGGCTGGTGGGCCAACAGGGCCGAAACCAGCCCCGCGCCCCCGATCAGCGACACCCCGAGCGCTGTCGACCTGTCTACGCATCGCTCTGCCCGTGGCAAGCACAGCCCATACACCACCGCACACAGCCCCACGGATATCTGCACCGCACGTTGCCAGTCATGGCTACTGAACGGCGCGCAGATAGCCAGCATCAGCAGACACATAACCACGACGAGGAATATGTTCCCCCGCTGCTGGACAGACGACGTCATCGGCAACCTCTACTTCCTTGTGATGGGCGTAGAGCGGTTTACACACACGCTCTTCCTTGCTGCGTAAACAGTAGACGACCTGATGATCACGCGCCGCCGGAAGCACAACCTTTAGCGGCGTATTGGTCTTCTGCCGTGGTGGTGCACTTCCAGCCGGTTGTGGCGCTACGGGTCAAGGTGATGATCTTGCCCAGGACCGGCGCGGGTGCATCGAGGATTTCACAGGCAATCGTGCCAGCACCGGTGGCGATGTCGCCGGTCACGTCAATCTTGCAGTTGGCCGTGGGGCTGGTCCCGCCGATCAATGCCAGGGTCGGTGGCGTCCCCTGGTTCAGCGTGTCTTCAAAGCCCGCCTTCAACGCGGAGACTTCGGCCAGCCCTGCGGTGAACTTGGCCTTGGCCTGGTGCTTGGTATACATGGGCAGGCCGATGGTGGCCAAAATGCCGATGATTGCCACGACGATCAACAATTCGATCAAGGTAAAACCTTTCTGACGCATCACATTCACTCTCCAGAATAAAACCTTTCGCGAGGCGCATCCTGCACCCCGTCTCGGCAACCGCGCCAGTGTACTCACCCCCGCGCAACCAATGCTGAACAAGACGCACAAACTGACATTTTTTCGCTCACGGCGAGCCTGCCCGAATTCGTCACCTGACTAAGCTATAAATCTTCCACTGTCTGTGTGCGGAACCGTGAAATGAATGATGTTTCAGCGATCTATGCCTGGGAAGGCGTCAACCGCAAAGGGCGCAAGGTATCCGGAGAAACCCGCGGTCACAATCCCGCCCTGATCAAGGCACTGCTGCGCCAGCAAGGTATCAATCCTGGGCGCGTACGCAAGAAATTCGCCGGTTGGCCGAGCCTCGCCCTGCCGGTCAAACCGGCAGAGATCGCCCTCTTCACCCGCCAATTGGCGACGCTGCTGAAGGCTGGTATCGCACTTTTACAGGCGCTGGATATCATCGCCGAGGGCTTCGACAACCGGCATATGCGGGAGCTGGTACAAGGCTTGAAGCAGGAGATCGCCGCCGGCAGCAGCCTGGCTGTCGCCTTGCAGAAATACCCACGCTACTTCGATGATCTGTACTGCAACCTGGTTGCGGCGGGTGAACAGGCGGGCGCACTCGAAGCGCTGCTGGAAAGGGTGGCCATTCACCTGGAAAAAAGCGAACAACTGAAAGCCAGAATCAAGAAGGCCATGACCTATCCCGTGACGGTACTGGCAGTCGCCACCGCTGTCAGCGCAATCCTGCTGATTCACGTGGTGCCGCAGTTTCAGGGGTTGTTTGCCGGCGTCGATGCACAACTGCCGGGCTTTACCCTGGGCGTCATCAGCCTGTCGGAGTTCATGCAGCAAAGCTGGTGGATGCTGATCCTGGCGGCGGGTGCCGGTTTCGCAGGACTGCGCAAAGCCTATCGCTCGTCCACAGGCTTTCGCCACTGGCTCGATGCCAGTTTGTTGAAAGCTCCCGTGGCAGGCACACTGCTGAAAAAATCGGCGGTCGCCCGCTATGCTCGCACGCTCTCGACCACCTTTGCGGCGGGCGTTCCATTGGTGCAGGCATTGGATTCCGTGGCCGGCGCCACGGGTAACGGGCAGTTCAAACAGGCAATCAATCGTATGCGGCACGACGTTGCAACCGGAATCCAGCTGAATGAATCCATGGCCATAAGCGGCCTGTTTCCAGGCATGGCGATCCAGATGACGGCTATCGGCGAGGAGTCGGGCACCCTCGATAACATGCTGGAAAAAGTCGCCTGCCACTACGAGGCTGACGTCGATAACCTGGTGGACAACCTTACCAGCCTCATGGAGCCGCTGATCATGGTGGTACTCGGCGGCATCGTCGGGGCATTGGTGCTGGCCATGTACCTGCCGATCTTTCAACTCGGTACAGCCTTTTGAGCACGCCACTGACTGAGATCCTCGTTTATCAGCCGTGGGTGTTTGTGTCAGGCGCGTTGCTGCTGGGCTTGATTGTCGGCAGTTTTATCAACGTGCTGGTATGGCGCCTGCCGAAGATGCTGGAACGTGAATGGCGAGCCCAGGCCCATGAAGTACTGGGCCTTCCCGCCGAGCCCATCGCGGCTCCCTATAACCTGATGCGCCCCAACTCCTGTTGCCCACACTGCAGCCACCCGATTCGCCCCTGGGAGAATATTCCGCTGCTCAGTTATGTACTGCTCAAGGGACGTTGCTCAAGTTGCCATCAACCTATTGGCGCGCGTTATCCCATCACCGAACTGGCGTGCGGGCTGATCTCGGCGGTTGTCGCCTGGCATTTCGGTTTTGGCTGGGCAGCCGGAGCGGTGTTGTTGTTGAGTTGGGGCTTGCTGGCGATGAGCCTGATCGATGCAGACCACCAACTGCTGCCGGATGTGCTGGTGCTGCCGTTGCTGTGGCTGGGCCTGATCCTCAACAGCTTTGGCGTTTTTGTTTCATTGCCCGATGCGCTGTGGGGCGCGGTAGCCGGTTACATGAGCCTGTGGTCGGTGTTCTGGGTGTTCAAGCTGATTACCGGCAAGGACGGGATGGGGCACGGGGATTTCAAGCTGCTGGCCATGCTCGGTGCCTGGGGCGGCTGGCAGATCCTGCCGATGACGCTGTTGCTGTCTTCCCTGGTGGGTGTGATGGGAGGCCTGATTCTATTGCGCCTGCGCAAAGCCCACGCATCCACTCCAATGCCTTTTGGTCCGTATCTGGCAATTGCCGGCTGGATTGCATTGCTCTGGGGTGGTCAAATAACCGACTTCTATTTGCAGTCTGTCGGTTTCAGATGACCACTTCTGTCGCAACACCCTGGATTCTTGGCCTCACTGGCGGCATCGGCAGTGGCAAAAGCGCGGCCGCCGAACACTTCGTCCGGCTTGGCGTGGACTTGATTGACGCCGACCACGCCGCGCGCTGGGTAGTCGAACCCGGGCGCCCTGCCCTGGCGCAGATTGCCGGGCATTTCGGTGCGGATGTGCTGCAGCCTGACGGGCAACTGGACCGCGGCGCGTTGCGCAAGCTGATCTTCGAAGTGCCCCACGAGCGCCGCTGGCTGGAGGCGTTGCTGCACCCGCTGATCGCCGAGGAGATTCGCAGCCACCTGGCGCGTGCACAATCGCCTTACGCGATCCTGGTGTCACCGCTGCTGATCGAGTCCGGCCAGTACACCATGACCCAGCGGGTGCTGGTGATCGACGTGCCGCAATCGTTGCAGATACAGCGTACCCTGCAACGCGATGGCATCAGCGAAGCGCAGGTGCAGGCGATTCTCAAGGCCCAGGCCACCCGTGAAGACCGCCTGCGCCATGCCGATGACGTGCTGGTCAATGACCAGGACCTGGCCCGGCTGCACGCCGAGGTCGAGCGACTGCACCACTTTTACCTTACTTTGCGTGGAGGCCGATCATGAGCCAACCCTTGAACGTCGAATGCCCAACCTGCGGCGCACCTGTGGAATGGAAAGCAGAAAACGTCAACCGTCCCTTCTGTTCGGACCGTTGCAAACTGATCGACCTGGGCGCCTGGGCGTCCGAGGAACACAAGATCCCGGTCAGCCCGGACGCCGAGGACGACCTGTTCTCCGAAGACTTTCAGCCCAAACACTAAGGCCGCATAAAGCCATAGTCCTGCTGGTCGTCGAGATTCTCTGCAAGGTACTGCAGCTCGTCGGCCAGGTCTTCAAAACTGCGCACGCCCTTGCTCTGCTGCACCACCGCACTGAGCATGGCGCGCAGGGTCAAGCCCGGGTCAAAGCCGATTTCCTGCGCCGCGTCCTGGCTTCTGCGTAACTCCTGCCGTGCCCACTCGTACACACTCATGATTCCGTGCTCCTGGAAATTTTGCAGAGCATGCGACCACTTGCGCGTGCGGCATTTGACCTGGATCAAGGCCGCGGATCGTCATCCTTCCAGGGCGCCGAGAGGTAGCGAGTGCGGTTGAATGTCTCCAGCCACTCGGGGCAGAACACCACCAGGGCGCTGATCACCATGCCGTTGATAAAGGCCTCGGGGAAAATGATCAGCCACAAGTAGCCGACAAAATCCTCGATCCATTCCGGCATCGCAAAACGGCCATCGAACCACAGCAGCCCCAGGCCTGCCAGCAGGCACAGCAAGGCCGACAGTGCGGCGGCGAAAAAGCCCGAACAGAAGATATACACAAAGGGATTGCGTGGCTTCGCCCGCTCCACCAGCAGCGCACAGCCTTCGGTGACCAGCACCGGCAACAGGATCAGCAGCATGCCGTTGATCCCCACGGCGGCCAGGTCCTGGCGGCCGAGCAACACCAGGCCGATTTGCGCGGCAAAGCCTCCGACGATCGCCAGGGGCCAATCGAGCAACAAGGTCACGGCGGTCATGCCGATGAAGTGGTAGGACACCCCAGTGTCGAAATCCCGGCGCACCAACCACAACATGAACAGTGCGAATACGGTGCCGAACAGCAAGTGCTGGCGTCGGCGGTCGGCAAACAGCTCGACCCACGGCGAACGCAGGAGCGCCCACATCACCACCGGCGCATACAGCAGCCAGCCGATGCTGAGGGTTTCCGGCGCCAGCACCGCTGCACTGATCACGGCTGCACCTGCTCCAGGGCCTGGCGCAGTTCAGCGGCGGAGTCGTATTCGTGCTGCGCCACCAGCGTCCCGTGATCCAGTTGCAGCCACAGCACTTTATCCACAGGTGCGGGATAGCGCGGGGTAACACGAGCATCGCGGTCGAGCATGACGCGATAGTTGTAGGCCTGCATCGCCGGCACCGCGAACATCTTCGCGATCAGCCGGGGCATGCGCTGGATATCGGCGAGAAACACCGCATGCCGAGCCTCCAGGTAACCCTTGGGCTGGCCTTGCAGCGCCGCATCGACGATCTTGGCGGCGTCCATGCTGCGCGCTACGAGCAAGGTTTGCGCCTGGTCATCCAGGGTGTAGGCCTGGTCGAACTGATCAAGCAACGTCCAGGGTGCAACGCGCTCACCCACTTCGACGGCTTGGGCCCACACGGGCAAAAGACTCAAGAACAGCACCACAAAACCCTTCACTGCATACTCCTCATGCCACGGGACTGTCGAGTGGCCAGTCTACACCGACCTTTTGACGCAGGACTTCCTGCGGTCATCATTTGGACGCTAAGCTGGTGACATGGATGACTCAGATTATTTGCGCCTGCTCACCGTAGCGGCCGAACAAGCCAACGCGTTCCTGTCCAATGCCCGCAAATGGGAGCGTGAGCGTTGGGTCTGCCAGCGCCTGTTGCAAGGCTTGAACGTGCCCTACCGCGCCGAAGAATTCCACGCCGCCGGGCAAGAACCGCCGGACGTGCTGTTTCGCGACGCCAGTTTCGAAGTGTTTTTCGTACTCGATGAAGGCCGGCGCCTGAACGATGAATGGCGCGACGAACTGCTGCGGCGGCGCAGCGCGTTTTCCCTGAGCCAACTGGTTCGGCGAGAAGCCAAGCCCCGGCGCATTCCCGCCCACGAATTCCTGTTGCGCCTGGCGCCCACCCTGCGCAAGAAGGCCCACAACTATAAAGAGCGCGGGATGGACCTGGGGGAGCTGGACCTCATCGCCTTCGCCAGCCTCAAGCGCGAAGTACTGGACCTCAACAGTCACTTCCCTCCTCCCACCGAGTACCTGCGCCAGGGCTGGCGCTCGCTGTCCCTCGTGGGGCCGACCTTCGCCCGCGTACTGTTCGCGCACCCGGACGCACCGGACTTCTTGCGCAACAATCTGGGGCGCAGCATAGTGTTCGATGTGGGCATCAGCCTGTGATCGGGTTGGCGACTATGCTTCAGGCAATGCCGCCAATCACCCGACTGTAACGTGGCGCCCTTCAGCAACGTCTATCTGACGAGGCCTTTATGACCAGCCGCCTGAACCCCGACGACCAACAGCATGTCGAAGAGTACCTGCAACTGTCCCAGAACCAAGTCGAGCGCAAGCCTTTCCGGCCCTGGCTGCTCCTTGCGGTGGTGCTGGTTGCTGTGATCGGCCTGGGTTTGCTGAGCCGCCTTTTGAGTTACCTGACGCTATGAGCTGCCTGGCGCTCGCTCAGGTAACTGCACCGATTTCCTTTAGCCTTGCGAGATATCCCCATGACCCATCGTATTATTATCGTCGGCGGCGGCGCCGGCGGCCTGGAGTTGGCTACCCGCCTGGGTAAGACTCTGGGCAAGCGCGGCATCGCCAGCGTCACCCTGGTGGATGCCAACCTCACCCACATCTGGAAACCCTTGCTCCACGAGGTGGCGGCCGGCTCGCTGAACTCTTCGGAAGACGAACTCAATTATGTTGCCCAAGCCAAATGGAACCACTTCGAGTTCCAGCTGGGGCGCATGAGCGGGCTTGATCGCGAGCAGAAAAAAATCCAGCTGGCCGCCACCCTCGACGAGGAAGGCCGGGAACTGGTGCCCGCGCGCGTGCTGGGCTACGACAGCCTGGTGATCGCCGTCGGCAGCACCACCAATGACTTCGGCACCGAAGGCGCGGCGCAACACTGCCTGTTCCTCGACACCCGCAAGCAGGCTGAGCGTTTCCACCAGCAATTGCTCAATCACTATCTGCGCGCCCATGCCGGGCAGACGGACGTGGTAGAGCAGATCAGCGTCGCCATCGTCGGCGCCGGTGCCACCGGCGTCGAGCTGGCCGCCGAGCTGCATAACGCCGCACATGAACTGGCCGCCTATGGCCTGGACAAGATCAAGCCGGAAAACATGCACATCACCCTGATCGAAGCCGGCCCACGGGTGTTGCCTGCACTGCCGGAGCGTATTGGCGGGCCCGTACATAAAACCCTGGAGAAACTCGGGGTGACCGTCCTGACCAACTCCGCCGTCAGTGAAGTGACGGCCGACGCCCTGATCACCAGCAGCGGCCAGGTAATCCCGGCCAGTCTCAAGGTCTGGGCCGCCGGGATTCGTGCGCCAGGCTTCCTCAAGGACATCGACGGCCTGGAAACCAACCGTATCAACCAACTGCAAGTGCTGCCGACCCTGCAAACCACCCGCGACGAGAACATCTTCGCCTTTGGTGACTGCGCGGCCTGCCCGCAACCCGGCACCGATCGCAATGTGCCGCCACGGGCCCAAGCGGCTCACCAACAGGCCTCGTTGCTGGCCAAATCGCTGAAACTGCGAATCGAGGGCAAGGACCTGCCGTCGTACAAGTACACCGACTACGGCTCGCTGATCTCGCTGTCGCGCTTCTCGGCGGTGGGTAACTTGATGGGCAACCTGACGGGCAGCGTGATGCTGGAAGGCTGGCTGGCGCGGATGTTCTATGTGTCGCTGTATCGCATGCACCAGATGGCGCTGTATGGCTTCTTCCGCACGGCGATGCTGATGCTGGGGAGCAAGATCGGGCGAGGGACCGAGCCGCGCCTGAAACTGCACTGACAGCACGTTCCGGGATAGGACTCGGTGAGTGTGGGAGCGGGCTTGCTCGCGAAAGCGGTGGTTCAGTGCCAGATGCACTGGCTGACACACCGCTTTCGCGAGCAAGCCCGCTCCCACATTTGTTTTGTGGTGAGGCCAGGATTCCGCGCACAAAAAAAATCCCCGTATCTTTCGATACGAGGATTTTTAATATGGTCGGGGTAAGGGGATTCGAACTCCTGACATCCTGCTCCCAAAGCAGGCGCGCTACCGGACTGCGCTATACCCCGGTTTTGAAATTGGCTCCGTGACCAGGACTCGAACCTGGGACCCAATGATTAACAGTCATTTGCTCTACCGACTGAGCTATCACGGAACTACATATTTCAAAGTGTTACGTTGTTGCATGTTACCTTCTCTTCGACGCTTCCGTATCGCTACGTTAGTGTCTCTGAGGCGCGCTATTCTACAATCTTAAAAACCCCTGTCAACCCTTTAAATTGCTTTTAAGACAATGATTTGCGCTTCTTTCTGATTTCTCCTTGGGGAGAAGAAACCGTTGGGCTGACGTTGCTGCGGGGCGCACTTTACAAGCCTTTGCCTTACAGTTCAACGCCCTATCGAAAAAAAAGGCCCCGCAATGCGGGGCCTCTTCTTATAGCAGTACCGCTTGGGCTTAGTGGAAGACGATTTCGTCGTTCTCCACCGTCGCCTCGACGCTGGAGCCCGGCATAAAGCTGCCCGACAGGATCAGCTGCGCCAACGGGTTCTCGATCCAGCGCTGGATCGCACGTTTCAACGGCCGTGCGCCATAAACCGGGTCGTAACCAACCGCGATCAGCTTGTCCAACGCCTCGCGGCTCAGCACCAGGGACAACTCGCGCTCCGCCAGACGGCTGCGCAGGCGGCCCAACTGGATCTCGGTAATGCCCGCGATCTGATCCCGCGCCAGAGGCTCGAAGATCACCACTTCATCGACCCGGTTGATGAACTCCGGCCGGAAGTGGCTGGTCAGCGCGTCCATTACCGCTGCACGCTGGGCTTCACGGTCACCCACCAGCTCCTGGATCTGTACCGAGCCCAGGTTGGAGGTCATCACGATCACCGTATTGCGGAAGTCCACGGTACGCCCGTGACTGTCCGTCAGGCGACCATCTTCCAGCACTTGCAGCAACACGTTGAACACATCCGGGTGGGCCTTCTCGACCTCGTCCAGGAGGATCACCGAGTAAGGCTTGCGCCGTACCGCTTCAGTCAGGTAACCGCCTTCCTCGTACCCTACATAGCCTGGTGGCGCCCCGATCAGGCGAGCCACGGAATGTTTCTCCATGAACTCGGACATATCGATCCGCACCATCGCCTCTTCGGTATCGAAGAGGAATTCGGCCAGGGCCTTGCACAACTCGGTCTTGCCCACGCCGGTCGGGCCGAGGAACATGAACGAGCCGCTCGGACGGTTCGGGTCGGACAACCCGGCCCGCGAACGCCGCACCGCGTTGGACACCGCGACCACCGCCTCTTCCTGGCCGATGACGCGCTGGTGCAACAGGCTTTCCATCTTCAGCAGCTTGTCGCGCTCGCCTTCGAGCATTTTCGACACCGGGATACCGGTCCACTTCGAGACGACTTCGGCGATTTCTTCCTCGGTCACCTTACTGCGCAGCAGCTGGTTCTCAGGCTTGCCGTGCTGGTCGACCATCTGCAGGCTACGCTCCAGGTCCGGTATCACCCCGTACTGCAACTCGGCCATGCGGTTCAGGTCGCCTTTACGGCGGGCTGCTTCCAGTTCCTGACGGGACTGCTCGATCTTTTGCTGGATCTGCGCAGAACCCTGCACTTCGGCTTTTTCCGAGGTCCAGATTTCTTCGAGGTCCGAATACTCGCGTTCCAGGCGAACAATTTCTTCCTGGAGTTTTTCCAGGCGTTTCTTCGCCGGCTCGTCTTCTTCTTTCTTCAGGGCCTGGGATTCAACTTTCAGCTGAATCAGGCGCCGATCCAGACGGTCCAGCACTTCGGGCTTCGAATCGATCTCCATCCGAATGCGGCTGGCCGCTTCGTCGATCAAGTCGATGGCCTTGTCCGGCAACTGCCGATCAGTGATGTAGCGATGGCTCAGTTTCGCCGCCGCGATGATCGCACCGTCGGTGATCGCGACTTTATGGTGGACCTCATACCGCTCTTTCAAGCCACGCAGGATCGCGATGGTGTCTTCTTCGCTCGGTTCTTCCACCAATACTTTCTGGAAGCGACGCTCAAGGGCCGCGTCCTTCTCGATGTACTGGCGGTATTCGTTCAGCGTGGTCGCACCCACGCAATGCAACTCGCCCCGCGCCAGTGCCGGCTTGAGCATGTTGCCCGCGTCCATCGAGCCTTCGCCTTTACCGGCGCCGACCATGGTGTGCAGTTCGTCGATAAACAGAATGATCTGCCCTTCCTGCTTCGACAGTTCGTTCAGCAGGGATTTGAGGCGCTCTTCGAACTCGCCACGGAACTTGGCGCCGGCAATCAGCGACCCCATGTCCAGGGATAGCAGGCGCTTGCCTTTAAGGCCGTCCGGCACTTCACCATTAATGATGCGCTGGGCCAGGCCTTCGGCAATCGCGGTTTTACCCACGCCAGGTTCGCCGATCAGCACCGGGTTGTTCTTGGTGCGACGCTGCAGGACCTGGATGGTGCGACGAATTTCGTCGTCACGGCCGATCACCGGGTCAAGCTTGCCTTCTTCGGCGCGCTTGGTCAGGTCGACGGTGTATTTGTCCAGGGCCTGGCGGGACTCCTCGTGGTTAGGGTCATTTACCGCCTCGCCGCCGCGCAGGTTGTTGATGGCGTTTTCCAGGGCTTTTTTGCTCACGCCCTGGCCCAGCAACAATTTGCCGAGTTTACTGTTGTCGTCCATCGCGGCGAGCAGCACTACTTCACTGGAGATGAACTGGTCACCCTTTTGCTGCGCCAGTCGATCCGCCTGGTTAAGCAGACGCGCCAGATCCTGGGACATATTCACGTCGCCAGTCGGGTTTTGGATTTTCGGCAGTTGGTCGAGCTCTTTGCTCAACTCCTTGCGCAGGCTGTTGACGTCGAAGCCCACCTGCATCAGCAAGGGTTTGATGGAACCGCCTTGCTGCTCCAGGAGCGCTTGCATCAAGTGCGCAGGCTCGATGGCCGGATGATCCAGGCCAACCGCCAGAGATTGGGCGTCAGATAAAGCCAACTGCAATTTGCTGGTTAAACGATCAATACGCATTAGTCACCTTCCTTTTGAGCAGGCCGGAGCTATGAACAAACACATCCTGAATGAAGAAACCTGCCAGATACCCTTATAGATGGGGTGGATTCTGGAAGATTCAAGCGGGCGACCGCTGACTTGCGTCAGGATTGACCCAAGTCAAAGGAGTCTAGCGTTCAAGCCAGACAAGGGAGGCAAACCGACCGGTGCGCGGGCTGCGACGGTAGGAATAGAAGCGGGGATCCGTCACGGTGCACAAACCACCACCGTACACGGCAGTGACGCCGCGGGCGGCAAGCCGCAGGCGAGCCAGTTGGTAAATGTCGGCCATGAACTTGCCCGGGTTCTGACTGGGCACGAACGCCTCAATCGTTTCCGGAAGTTGCTGCATAAAGGCTTCACGCACTTCCGGGCCGACTTCAAAGGCTTGCGGACCGATGGCCGGCCCCAGCCACACCAGTACGTCGGCAGGCTCGGTATCCAGGCTTTCAACGGTCGCTTCCAATACGCCAGCGGCCAGGCCACGCCAGCCGGCATGGGCTGCCGCGACGCGGGTACCGGCGCGATTGCAAAACAAGGCAGGCAGGCAATCAGCCGTCATCGAAGTGCAGGCGATGCCCGGAGTGCTGGTCCAACTGCCATCGGCTTCGGCAGTCCGGCCGGGATCCGCCTCGACGACAACCACACCGTGAACCTGGCGCAACCAGGCGGGCTGGATATTGAAGGCAGCGCAGAGACGACGGCGATTTTCGAGCACGGCTTCGAGGCTGTCCTCGACATGATCGCCGAGATTTAGGCTGTCGAACGGCGCCACGCTGACGCCGCCCGCACGGGTGGTAACGCAGGCTTTCACCCCGGCCGGCGCGGGCCAGTCAGGAATCAGCCAGTCACTCATCCGATAAACGCCTCGCGATCCTGCTTGAGCAGCGACAACAACCAGACAAAATCGTCTGGGAGTGGCGATTCCCAGCTCATCCGCTTACCGCTCGTCGGATGATCCAGCTCCAGGAAGCGTGCATGCAGCGCCTGGCGCGGGAAGGTTTTCAGCGAATCAACCATGGTTGCACTGGCCGCCGGCGGAATGCGGAAGCGCCCACCGTAGGCCGGATCTCCGACCAACGGGAAGTTGATGTGCGCCATGTGCACCCGAATCTGGTGGGTACGACCGGTTTCCAGCTTTACCCGCACGTGAGTGTGGGAGCGGAAACGCTCAAGCACGCGGTAGTGGCTGACGGCTTGCTTGCCGCCTTCCATCACCGCCATGCGCTGGCGCTGCTGGCCGTGGCGGCCGATCGGGGCATTGATTTTGCCACCGGCGGTTACCACGCCGATCACGATGCATTCGTAGATCCGGCTGACGCTGCGGCTCTGCAGTTGTGTGACCAGCTGCGTCTGCGCCTGAATGGTCTTGGCTACCACCATGAGGCCGGTGGTGTCCTTGTCCAGGCGGTGCACGATGCCGCAGCGCGGGACATTGATGATGTCCGGCACGTGGTGCAACAAGGCATTGAGCAGCGTGCCATCAGCGTGCCCGGCGGCCGGGTGAACCACCAGGCCGGCAGGTTTGTTGATCACCAGGATGTCGTCGTCTTCGTAGACGATGTCCAGTTCAATGTCCTGGGCGATCCATTCTCCCTGGGCTTCCTGCTCGGCAGTCAGCTCAAGAATCGCACCACCATGGACTATGTCTCGCGGGCGGATAACCGCTCCATCCACAGTCAGGCGGCCGTCTTTGATCCAGGCGGAAAGGCGCGAGCGCGAGTGCTCAGCGAATAATTGTGCGGCGACTTGATCGAGGCGTTGGCCGCCCAATTCGGACGGCACCTCTGCGCGAAGTTCAATTTTATCGGACATGCTCAGACTAGGCGTGGCACAGCCTTTGGTTTCGGCTGCGCGCTTGTGGTTAAATACGGCGTCTTTTGCCCCGAGGCTTTCCAAGGGGCGCTCATCATAACAGGACGGCCCCGCCCAAGACAGCGGCCGTCATAGGGACGCAAGCCGCCATGCAAGTGAAACACCTGCTGCTGATCGCCATCCTCGCCATGACTGCTGCTTGCTCGTCAACAAAGGAAGTCGTCGACGAAAACCTGAGCGAGGTCGAGTTGTACCAACAAGCTCAGACCGACCTGAACAACCACAGCTACACCAGCGCCACGGCAAAACTGAAGGCACTGGAGTCGCGGTATCCGTTCGGGCGCTACGCCGACCAGGCCCAGCTCGAGCTGATCTACGCCAACTACAAGAACGCCGAGCCGGAAGCTGCCAAGTCCGCCGCCGAGCGTTTTATCCGCCTGCACCCTCAGCACCCGAACGTGGACTACGCCTACTACCTCAAGGGCCTGACCTCGTTTGACCAGGACGTTGGCCTGCTGGCGCGCTTCCTGCCGCTGGACATGACCAAGCGTGACCCGGGCGCTGCCCGCGACTCCTACAACGAGTTCGCCCAGCTGACCAGCCGCTACCCGAACAGCCGCTACGCGCCGGACGCCAAGCAGCGCATGATCTACCTGCGCAACCTGCTGGCTTCCTACGAGATCCACGTAGCCGACTACTACCTGACCCGCCAGGCGTATGTCGCTGCCGCCAACCGTGGCCGTTACGTAGTGGAAAACTTCCAGGAAACCCCATCGGTGGGTGACGGCCTGGCCGTGATGACCGAGGCTTACCAGCGCCTGCACCTGGACGCCCTGGCGGCCACCAGCCTGGAAACCCTGAAGCTCAACTACCCGGACCACCCAAGCCTGAAGGACGGCCAGTTCGTACCGCAGGTTGCCGAAGCGGACAACCGCTCGTGGTTGAGCAAGTACACCCTGGGCCTGATCGAGTCCCGTCCACCGCTGCCGCCGGGCGAAACCCGCGCCAACCGGGACATCATCAAGCAATACCAGGACGCCAAGGATTCGATTCCATCGGACCTCAAGCCGCGTGACGAAAACGGCGACATCATCGAAGAGCAAGGGCCTCAAGCCCTGGGCAACAACGAAGATCGCTCGTGGTTCAGCTACATGACTTTCGGTATCTTTGACTGATTGTTCGCCGCGATGCAAAAAGGGAGCTCTTCGGAGCTCCCTTTTTTATTGCGCTGCATAATTGCGCTGTGCGCCCATCACGTCCTTGGCTAAACTGCGGGATTCCTTGTCGAGAAGCTGCCCACCATGGTTCGTCTACTGTTCTGGATCGCCGTTATTGCTGCCGCGGTATGGTTTTGGCGCAAATTCAAAAGTCCGGCCGCCAAACAGCAGCGGCCCAGCGAACAGGGCCCGATCCAGATGGTTCGTTGCGCCCACTGTGGCCTTCACCTGCCACAGGATCGAGCCTTGAGCCTGCGCCAGGAATGGTATTGCACCCAGGCGCATCTGGAGCAAGGGCCGAAATCTATCCAGCGTTGATTCGGCCTGCCGGCGCATACGGGGCCGGATCAATGATCGGCTCATGTCCCAGCAACAAATCGGCAAACAGTTGGCAGGACGCCGGCGCCAGCACCAGGCCGTTGCGGTAATGCCCGCAGTTGAGCCACAGCCCGTCGAAACCTGGCACCTTGCCAATATACGGAATGCCCTCCGGCGAGCCGGGCCGCAAACCGGCCCAATGCCCCACCACTTCGGCATCGGCCAGGGCCGGAATCAACTCGACGGCAGAGGCTTTCAGGCTTTCCAGTGCAGAGTCGGTGGGCGTCTTGTCGAACCCCTCGTGCTCCAGCGTGCTACCAATCAGAATGTGCCCATCCCGCCGGGGAATCGCATAACGCCCCTTGGCCAGGACCATGCACGACAAGAAGTCCGACGCACACTTGTACAAGATCATCTGCCCCTTGACCGGCTCCACGGGCAACTCAAGCCCCAGGCGGCCCAGCAACTCACCGCTCCAGGCGCCGGCGGCCAGCACTACCTGATCGCCATGGATCGGCCCGAGCGCCGTATTCACCCCAACAACCTTGCCGCCCTGCTGAATAAACCCATCAACCGCACACTGCTCGTGAATCGTCACGCCCGGCAGGGCCAACAAGGCCGCCTTGAGGGATTTGACCAACCGCGGATTACGCACATTGGCCACATCCGCCATATAGATCGCCTGGGAAAACCCGGCACCCAGCACCGGCACAGCGTCATGGGCAGCTGAAACATCCACCTTGCTCAGCGGGCGCCCTTCGCGGGCTGCCCAGGCAAGCGCCTCGGTTTCATCATCCAGGTCCAGCCAATACAGGCCGGTGGTGTGAACTTCCGGGTCAATGCCAGTAGCCGCGAACAGACGCTCTGCCAGTTGCGGGTAAAAATCCTGGGACCAGTGCGCCAGGGCCGTCACGGCCGGGCTGTAGCGCCACGGGTAGAGCGGGGAGACAATGCCGCCGCCGGCCCAGGAAGACTCCTGACCGACCGCCGAACGATCCAGCAACACAACCGCTTGCCCTTGGGTCGCCAGGTTGAACGCCGTCAACAACCCGATTACCCCACCACCCACAACCACTACTTGCTGTTGCTTAGCCATTGTTCGATCCAGCCGATAAAAAGAAAAAGGCACGCCCGGCGCCCAATCGTCCAGCTTCCTCATCATTGCCCCCAGCACGCCTTGCGCGTCATATCAGGCGCGGCTCCCGGATTGCTTCGCGCACCGGTACTGCTCAGACTGAAGGCGGCACAGGGATCGCCCGCCATCACCGAGTCAATTGCCGGCGTGGCAAGCAGAACGAAATCCTGAGGGTTCAATGCAGGGGTGATTCTATAGCGATCATTGCCGGCGATGACGCCAGTTGCATCAATAAAAGTGCCGTTCCTCGCGTAATAGCGCTCAAGGTACTGTGCCTGCTCACTCAGCAACCCGGCAATTTCCGCGCGATAGACCTTTTTCATATGGCTGAGATACCCGGGATAGGCGACGCCCGCCAGGAGTCCGACGATCGCCACGGCGATCAGTAATTCGATCAGGGTGAAGCCTGTGCAATCCTTGCCCATCGCGCTGCTCACTTATTGAAGTTGTCGCCACATGATTCTTCGGAAACGCTCGCCGGGCCCGCTGCCCACACGGGCATACACAGACTCCAGGACGGAGCGTGAGTGCCCACTGACGCCCACTGATGTCACGCGATAGACGGTGGCCTGGGCCTCTGCCGGGAGTTGAGCCAAACCCGTTCCCGGCCCCAGGTTTTGAATACCGTAGACGCCATCTTTCATCCCTATCCAGGTCACAGTCGATACGGGATTCGTCCCCGGCCCCACTACCGAAACCGATTCGGCAGGTGGCGCGCACGCAGCCATCGAGTGGCAAGGGCGCAGGGCGAAACCTGACGCCTGCACCAAAGACTCGCCAAGCCTGAGGCCGCTTTCGGCCTGCTGAAACGACTGGTTGCGCTGCCGAAGGCTGCCGGTAATTTTTTCTTGCGAGATTGCTCCCTGCATCGAAGACAATCCGAGGAGTGCCAACAGCAGCAGGAATACCAGGCTGATCAGCAAAACCATGCCTGCCTGCCTCGAACGGGAGAGGTAATAACCCATGGGCACGCTACTCCAGGCGATTACGTAGTGCCGCGACCACGCTGTAGGCCTGGTCTTTCACCAACCCATTTGGATCCTGAAGTGTCAGCAGAATCCGCACGCTGCGGATGAGCGACTCATCGCCGGGGTTGGGGTCATATCGGCTGACAACCGTTGAGCCAGGCTTGTCGGCCACGCCGAAACTGATATCGAATGCCCCCACGTTATCCACCAGCACCGCTTTGCTCGGGGCCGCCAGCGTGCTGAACTTCAGCTGCCCGCCCTCAAAGGTGTAGGTCAGCTTGCGCAGTGGGAAGTGGATTTGCCCGGGCGTCGCTGCCGGCGGGCTTCCAACATAGGCGTGGGCAGAGCCGGTGCAATCGGAAAGCACCGTCCAGTCCGGCTTGCTGCCACCCTCCCCGACGTCGGCGGTCACCAGCGTCAGGGACCGGGAACTGCCGGTGGTACTCCATCCAATGGGACGATCAAAACCTGCGGGAGCGTTGCTGATTGATGCAGCGGACAAGCAGCCAAACATGCCCGCCTGGCGTATTTCCTGAATCAGCTTGCCAAGGGCGAACCGTGCATCATCCTGCAACAGCGAAGCCGCACTCTGGCTGGCATAAGTGGTTCGGGAGCTGAGTGCAATCTGGGTCACCCCCAGGATCAACATCAGGCCGAGGGCCAATGCCAGCAGCATCTCTACCAAGCTGAAACCGCACACTGGACCTCTCATGGCAACACCCTCGGGTCGACTGCAATCCGGCTGGTCAGGGTGAATGTTTCCCGGGTGCCTTGAGCCTTCGCTCCACGGGAGTCGTCCCAACTGATGCTGATGGTCACTTCTCGCTGATTGACCGCAACCGACCCCTTGGCGCTTTCCCCGGCGAACCCGGCGATATTCGCTTCAAAGTCGTGCAGGTCCAGATCACGCACACTCGCGACCGAGGTGCTGGAGGGCGCGCGTTCACCCTGGCCCCAGGAGTAATCAGCACCCGAATTGGCGCGGATCCGGTCGAGCATGTCGTAGGCAATGAAACTGGCCTGACTGGTCATCCTGGAACTGTCGGTATATTTCAATGCATTGAGCTGAATGACTGCCGCCCCTAGCAGGCCGACAGCGAGGATCAGCACAGATACCAGGACCTCGATCAGCGTCATTCCGGCCTGGGTCGGTTGCGGGTGGGGCGTTACGGGAAAAGCGTTCATTACCATCGCCATCCATGTCGAAGGTCATCAGAAAGCAGCGCAAACCTGCTGTGCGACGCAAGACTAGCGCCGGTATTGCCTGGGCGCTGCCCCCCGGAACAAAGCGAAATACTTTGGACAGAATGGCCACCATTCGACCCGCCGGACTGGGCGCTATAACTATGTCTGCCATCCGGCACCGACTGAAAAAGCACACCGCGTCCACGGAGGGACGGCCCATGAAACAACGTGGTTTCTCGCTGATTGAGCTGGTTCTGGGCCTGTTCCTGAGCGGCATCCTGGCCAATCTGGCAGTGCCAAGTCTCAAGGGGCTGCTTGAATCGCAACGTCGCCAGAGCGCCGCCGAATCCCTTGCCGGCGGACTGCGTTATGCCCGTACAGAAGCCATCGCACGCAATCGCACGGTGGTTATCCATGCATTGGACGATGACTGGAGCCGGGGTTGGAGGGTGATACTGGACCTGAACGGTCGCGGCCATCTGGACGACAAAAACCCGGTGCTGCTGGAGCGCCAGGACAGTGGGCAGATACCGATTGTGGGGAATACGCCGGTGAGAACCCAGATACGCTTCAGCAGCCTGGGTGAACCGCTGCTGTCAGCAGGGGCATTCAGCGCCGGCACCGTCCACGTGTGTGCGACGGACCAGCAACTGAGCCTGTATCAAATAGTGCTGGCCGCCAGCGGGCGTATCAGCCTGCGCAGTAACAAGACCGAGCAGGCTTTGTGCCGGGGCTATGCCGGTACTCCGGGCCTCAGAGCAGCGAACGAACCCGCAGCTCCTTGGGCATGGAGAAAGTGATGTTCTCTTCACGGCCAGCCAGTTCATCAGCGCCCGTGGCGCCCCAGGCCTGCAGTTGCTGAATAACGCCACGCACCAGGACTTCCGGGGCCGAGGCTCCGGCAGTGATGCCGATGCGTTCGACACCGTCGAACCAGCTGCGCTGCATGTCTTCGGCACCATCGATCAGGTAGGCCGGGGTGGCCATGCGCTCGGCCAGTTCGCGCAGGCGGTTGGAGTTGGAGCTGTTGGGGCTCCCCACCACCAGCACAACATCGCATTCGTCGGCCAATTGCTTGACCGCATCCTGGCGGTTCTGGGTGGCGTAGCAGATGTCATCCTTGCGTGGGCCGCCGATGGCCGGGAAGCGCGAGCGCAAGGCATCGATGACGCGGCTGGTGTCGTCCATGGACAAGGTGGTCTGGGTAACGAAAGCCAGCTTTTCAGGGTTGTGCACCTGCAATGCAGCGACGTCTTTTTCGTCTTCCACCAGGTAGATCGCCCCACCATTGCTGCCATCGTACTGGCCCATGGTGCCCTCGACTTCCGGGTGACCGGCGTGGCCGATCAGGATGCACTCACGACCATCACGGCTGTAGCGCGCGACCTCGATGTGCACCTTGGTCACCAGCGGGCAGGTGGCGTCGAACACTTTCAGGCCACGGCCTGCTGCTTCGGTGCGTACCGCCTGGGAAACGCCGTGAGCGCTGAAGATGACGATAACGTCGTCCGGCACCTGGTCCAGTTCTTCAACGAAGATTGCCCCGCGGCTGCGCAGGTCTTCGACCACAAACTTGTTGTGGACGACTTCATGGCGCACGTAAATCGGCGGCCCGAAAACTTCCAGGGCGCGGTTGACGATTTCAATCGCCCGGTCCACGCCGGCGCAGAAGCCACGGGGGTTGGCGAGTTTGATTTGCATGCTGTGCCTCGTGTCTTGCCCTGTAGGATCGAGCTTGTGTGGCGAGGGCGCTTGCTCCCGCTGGGCCGCGAAGCAGCCCCAACAAGCTCGCCCCTGCAGTAGGCCGATTTCGTTAGTTACAGCGCTTTAACGTCGATGATTTCAACATCAAAGGTCAAGGTTTTCCCGGCCAACGGGTGGTTGAAGTCGATGGTCACTTGCGCGTCATCAAAGGCTTTCACCACACCCGGCAGCTCGGTATTCGCCGCATCGTTGAAGATCACCAGCAAGCCTTCCGACAGCTCCATGTCCTGGAACTGCGAACGCGGGATGATCTGCACGTTTTGCGGGTTGGGCTGGCCAAAGGCGTTTTCCGGCAGGATCTGCAGGTTGCGCTTGTCGCCGGCCTTGAAACCGAACAGTGCCGCTTCGAAACCCGGCAGCAGGTTGCCGTCGCCGACCTTGAAGGTCGCCGGGGCCTTGTCGAACGTGCTGTCGACCGTGTCGCCATTCTCCAGGCGCAATGCGAAATGCAAGGTGACTTCCGTGTTCTGGCCAATGCGTTGCTCAGCCAATACCTGTTCAGTCATGAACGGTCTCTCCGGTTTTCTTGCTTTTGAACATATCCAACGCCAGCATGATTGCACCGACGGTGATGGCGCTGTCGGCAAAGTTGAACGCCGGGAAGTACCAGCGGTTCTGCCAATGCACCAGAATAAAGTCGATCACATGGCCCAGGGCAATGCGGTCGTACAGGTTGCCCAATGCGCCACCCAGCACCAGCGCCAACGCAACGGCCAGCCAGGTGTCGTTACGCCCCAGGCGCTTGAGCCAGACTACCAGCACGGCACTGACCACCACGGCGATCAGGGCAAACAGCCAGCGCTGCCAGCCGGAGCTGTCAGCCAGGAAGCTGAACGCAGCGCCGGTGTTGTAGGCCAGGGTCCAGCTGAAGTAGTCGGGAATCACCACGATCTGCTGGTACATCTCCAGGGCGCCTTCGAAGTGAGCCTTGCTGAGCTGGTCAATGACCAGCACCAGCACGCTCAACACGAGCAAGCCCAGGCGTCCAAAACGACTGGCTTCAGGCATAGTGACGAACCTCGCCAGCGCCAGAGATGTTGTCGACACAGCGACCGCAGATTTCCGGATGCTCGGGGTTCACGCCGACATCTTCACGGCAGTGCCAGCAACGGGCGCACTTGGCGAAGGACGACTTGACCACCTTGAGCTTGAGACCCGGGACTTCGGTCGCGACTGCGTCTGCAGGCGCTTGGGCAAACGGCGCCAGGCTGGCGGTCGAGGTGATCAGGACGAAGCGCAGTTCGTTGCTCAGCTTGGCCAGGTCAGCGGTCAGGCCTTCTTCGGCAAACAGCGTGACCTCGGCCTGCAGGTTGCCGCCAACGGCCTTCGCCGCGCGCTGCACTTCCAGTTCCTTGTTCACGGCAACCTTGACGGCCATTACGCCTTCCCAGTACTCGCGGCCCAGCTCGAAGTCGGCTGGCAATTCGGTCAGGCCTTCGTACCAGGTGTTGAGCATCACGGACTCGTTACGCTCGCCCGGCAGGTATTCCCACAGTTCGTCGGCGGTGAATGCCAGGATCGGGGCGATCCAGCGCACCAGCGCTTCAGAGATATGGTACAGCGCGGTCTGCGCCGAACGGCGGGCCTTGCTGTTGGCGCCGGTGGTGTACTGGCGGTCCTTGATGATGTCGAGGTAGAAACCACCCAGCTCCTGCACGCAGAAGTTGTGGATCTTCGAGTAGACGTTCCAGAAGCGGTATTCGCCGTAGTGCTCTTGCAGCTCGCGCTGCAGCAACAGGGTACGGTCCACGGCCCAACGGTCCAAGGCGAGCATTTCCTCGGCCGGCAGGATGTCGGTGGCCGGGTTGAAACCGGTCAGGTTCGACAGCATGAAGCGTGCGGTATTACGGATCCGGCGGTAGGCATCGGCGCTGCGCTGCAGGATCTGCTCGGAAACGGCCATCTCGCCCGAGTAATCGGTAGAGGCAACCCACAGGCGCATGATGTCGGCGCCCAGGGTGTCGTTGACCTTTTGCGGCGCGATCACGTTGCCCAGGGACTTGGACATCTTGCGACCGTTCTCGTCGACGGTGAAACCGTGGGTCAGCAGCTCGCGGTACGGGGCATGATCGTCGATCGCGCAACCGGTCAGCAACGAGGAGTGGAACCAGCCACGGTGTTGGTCCGAACCTTCCAGGTACAGGTCGGCACGCGGGCCGGTCTCATGGCCCATCGGGTGCGAGCCGCGCAGTACGTGCCAGTGGGTGGTACCCGAGTCGAACCAGACGTCGAGGGTGTCGCTGATCTTGTCGTACAGCGGCGCTTCGTCGCCCAGCAGCTCGGCGGCGTCCAGCTTGAACCAGGCTTCGATGCCCTCTTGTTCAACGCGCTGGGCAACCTCTTCCATCAGCTCGACGGTACGTGGGTGCAACTCGCCGCTTTCCTTGTTCAGGAAGAACGGAATCGGCACGCCCCAGTTGCGCTGGCGGGAGATGCACCAGTCCGGACGGTTGGCGATCATCGAGTGCAGGCGCGCCTGACCCCAGGCCGGAACGAACTTGGTGTCTTCGATCGCCTTGATCGCACGCTTGCGCAGGGTTTCGCCGCTGGTCGGCTCTTTGTCCATACCGATAAACCACTGCGCAGTGGCGCGGTAGATCAGCGGGGTCTTGTGACGCCAGCAGTGCATATAGCTGTGGGTGATGGTTTCGGTGTGCAGCAGCGCACCGACTTCCGCCAGCTTGTCGACGATCGCCGGGTTGGCCTTGAAGATGAACTGGCCACCGAAGAATTCCAGGGACGGCACGTACACGCCGTTGCTTTGCACGGGATTGATGATGTCGTCGTTGACCAGGCCGTATTGCTTGCAGATCACGAAGTCGTCAACGCCATAGGCAGGCGAGCAGTGAACCACGCCGGTGCCGGCGCCCAGTTCAACGTACTCGGCCAGGTAGATTGGCGACAGGCGGTCGTAGAACGGGTGACGGAAGTTGATCAGTTCCAGCGCGGACCCGGTAGTGGTCGCGATCACCGAGCCTTGCAGGTTGTAGCGGGCCAGGCACGCCTCCACCAGCTCTTCAGCCAGCACCAGCAGTTTGTCACCGACGTCCACCAGGGCGTAGGTGAATTCCGGGTGCACGTTCAGCGCCTGGTTGGCCGGGATGGTCCACGGGGTGGTGGTCCAGATCACGATGGAGGCTGGCTTGGCCAGGCTCGCCAGACCGAAGGCTTGCGCCAGTTTGGCTTCGTCGGCGATCGGGAAGGCCACGTCGATGGTCGAGGACTTCTTGTCTTCGTACTCGACTTCGGCTTCAGCCAGGGCCGAGCCGCAATCGAAGCACCAGTTCACGGGCTTGAGGCCCTTGAACACGAAACCGCCCTTGACGATTTCGGCCAAGGCGCGGATTTCACCGGCCTCGTTCTTGAAGTTCATGGTCTTGTACGGGTTGGCCCAGTCGCCCAACACCCCCAGGCGGATGAATTCGGACTTCTGCCCTTCGATCTGCTCGGTGGCGTAGGCACGGCACAGTTCGCGGGTTTTATCCGCGCCCAGGTTCTTGCCGTAGGTCACTTCGACCTTGTGTTCAATCGGCAGGCCGTGGCAGTCCCAGCCCGGGACATAAGGCGCGTCGAAACCCGAAAGGGTTTTCGAGCGGATGATCATGTCCTTGAGAATCTTGTTCAGCGCATGACCGATGTGAATCGTGCCGTTGGCATAAGGAGGGCCGTCGTGCAGGACGAATTTCGGACGATCCTTGCCAATCTCGCGCAACTTTCCGTACAGGCCAATACTGTCCCAGCGCTGCAGGATCTGCGGTTCGCGCTGTGGCAGGCCGGCCTTCATTGGGAAGGCGGTGTCCGGAAGGTTTAGCGTGGCTTTATAGTCGGTCATTTAAGGCTCTTCATTAGCGATGGGCGCTAGGTGCGGCTAGTGCACGGGCGGCGGCGACATCCGCATTGATCGCCGTTTTCAACGCCTCCAGGGAGGCGAAACGCTGCTCTTCACGCAGCTTTTGGTGGAAAGCCACCGTCAAACGCCGGTCATACAAATCACCGGCAAAATCCAAAAGGTGAACTTCCAGGTGGGCTTTGCCATCACCTGCAACCGTGGGCCTGACGCCTATGTTGGCGACTCCGGGCCACGATTGGCCGTCGATGTCGACACTCACCAGGTAAACCCCGGTCAGTGGCACACGACGGCGCTTGAGCTGCACGTTGGCGGTTGGCGTGCCCAGTTGGCGCGCCAGCTTCTGGCCGTGCAGCACCCGCCCGGCAATCCGGAACGGGCGACCGAGCAAACGCTCGGCCAAGGCGAAGTCGGCAGCGGCCAGGGCGTTACGCACCTGGGTACTGCTCACGCGCAGGCCGTCCAGTTCGACGGTTTGCGCGGCTTCGACGGTAAAACCCTGGGTGACGCCGGCCTGCTGCAGGAAATCGAAATCCCCTACCCGGTCGCAACCGAAACGGAAGTCGTCGCCGACCTCCAGATGCTGCACGCCGAGGCCGTCCACCAGGATACGGTCGACGAACTCGGCGGCGCTGAGGCTGCGCAAGCGCTGGTTGAAAGCCAGGCAGAGGACACGGTCCACACCTTCTTCAGCCAGCAGTTGCAGCTTGTCCCGCAGGCGGGCCAGACGCGCCGGCGCCGTCTGCGGGGTAAAGAATTCTCGCGGCTGTGGTTCAAAAATCACCACGCAGCTGGGCACGCCCAACTCAACCGCACGCTCACGCAGGCGGGCCAGGATAGCCTGGTGGCCACGGTGAACACCGTCAAAGTTGCCAATAGTGGCGACGCAGCCCCGATGCTGGGGGCGCAGGTTGTGGAGACCTCGAACCAGCTGCATAACGCGCTTCTTGCTCATAAAGTGGTCGATTATAACCACACCCGGCCCCGGACGACAGGCAACAGCGCAGGCCATTTGCGCGAATCGATAAAACAACCGTCTTATCGACGAAAAGTCTCTAGCTCAGCGACTTGCGATTGAAATCCCGCAAGCGGAAGCCCATCAGCAGCAACATGCCGAAGTACACCAGCACACCAGCCGCCACCAACGCTCCCAGGCGCATGAAGCGCTCGAGCATATGGCCCTGCTCCCAGGCCGGCATGAAGTGCATCAGGCCCAGCAGTACCGCGGCCATCGTCCCCACCGCCACCACCAACTTGAGCGCAAACAAGCCCCAGCCCGCCTGAGGCTGGAACATTTTCTGTTTACGCAGCTGATAAAACAGCAGCCCGGCGTTGATGCAGGCCCCCACACTGATCGCCAGCGCCAGCCCGGCATGCTTCAGCGGACCGATGAACGCCAGGTTGAGCAGCTGGGTAACCACCAGGGTGAAGATCGCGATCTTTACCGGGGTACGGATGTTTTGTTGAGCATAAAAGCCGGGAGCCAGCACCTTGATCACGATAATGCCCAGCAGCCCAACGGAATAGGCGATCAGCGCACGCTGGGTCATCGAGGCGTCAAACGCAGTGAACTGGCCGTACTGGAACAGCGCGACCGTCAGTGGCTCGGCGAGCAACCCCAGGGCCACGGCACACGGCAGCACCAGCACGAAGCACAGGCGCAGGCCCCAGTCGAGAATCCGCGAATATTCGTGGCGGTCTTTGCTGGCATAGGTACGCGACAGCGTTGGCAGCAGGATGGTGCCGAGTGCCACGCCGAGCACGCCGGACGGCAATTCCATCAGACGGTCGGCGTAGTACATCCACGACACCGAACCCGAGACCAGCAGCGAGGCGAAGGCGGTGTTGATGATCAGGGAAATCTGGCTGACGGAAACCCCGAGGATGGCCGGCAGCATGTTGCGCATCACCCGCCAGACGCCGGTGTCCTTGAGATTCAAACGCGGCAGCACGAGCATGCCGATTTTCTTCAGGTGCGGCAGCTGGTACAGCAGTTGTGCCAGGCCACCAGCCAGGACCGCCCAGCCGAGGGCCATCACAGGCGGATCGAAATACGGTGTCAGGAACAGCGCAAAAATAATCATGCTGACGTTAAGCAGGGTCGGCACGAAGGCCGGCACCGAGAAACGGTTCCAGGTATTGAGGATCGCCCCGGCCAGGGACGACAGGGAAATCAGCAATATATAAGGAAAGGTCACCCGCAACAGATCAGTGGTCAGGGCGAATTTTTCCGGTGTATTGGCAAAACCGGGGGCCGTGGCCCAGATCACCCAGGGCGCGGCGAGCATCCCGGCGATCGTCACCAGCGTCAGCACCAACGTCAGCAAACCCGAAACATAGGCAATGAAGGTGCGGGTCGCCTCCTCGCCTTGCTGGGCCTTGTACTCCGCCAGAATCGGCACGAATGCCTGAGAAAAAGCCCCCTCGGCGAAGATCCGCCGCAGCAGGTTGGGCAGTTTAAAGGCAATAAAGAAGGCATCCGTGGCCATGCTGGCGCCAAAAATACGTGCCAGCAGCGTGTCACGCACAAACCCCAGAACCCGGGAAATCATAGTGATAGAGCTGACAGCGGCCAACGATTTGAGCAGATTCATTGAAAGAGTTTTTGCCTATAGATAAAGAGCAGGCGAACAAACGGCCCACATATGCGATACTCCGCGCCTGCAACAAGCACAGAGCCAAAGCTCGCGAGTTTACAGGTCAAGCGCCGGAAATAAATCACCCGCCTCTTAAGATCGACCACTCAGCAGTTCGCATCACACGCCCTTGACAAGACTTCAACTCATCGGCATGATTCGCGGCCTATTTTGTTTGCTATTTCCTAAAAAGTCTTTCGAGGAGCTCGACGGTGGCCAACACACCTTCCGCCAAAAAACGTGCAAAACAGGCTGAGAAGCGTCGCAGCCACAACGCCAGCCTGCGTTCCATGGTTCGTACCTACATCAAGAATGTAGTTAAAGCCATTGACGCAAAAGACGCTGAAAAAGCTCAAGCTGCTTACGTTCTGGCTGTGCCAGTTATCGACCGTATGGCCGATAAAGGCATCATCCACAAGAACAAAGCTGCTCGCCATAAAGGTCGTCTGAATGGCCACATCAAGGCTCTGAACCTTGCTGCTGCAGCCTAAGCGATAAGCTTGTTAAAAAACCGACCCCAGGGTCGGTTTTTTATTGCCTGCGATTTGGGAAAGCCAAAAAAAGAGCCGGCATGCCGGCTCTGCTTCAGATTTATTGCGCTGTGGGCCACGGCAGGATCGGAATCGCCGTCACCGCATTCTGCGGACTGCCTTCGATCAAGCGGTCGCTGTAGACCAGATACACCAGGGTATTGCGCTTCTTGTCGAGGAAACGCACCACCTGCATGGTCTTGAAGACCAGGGACGTGCGCTCCTTGAACACCTCATCCCCATCCTTCAGCTCGCCCTTGAAGCGAATCGCACCTACCTGGCGACAGGCAATCGACGCCTCGGCGCGATCCTCCGCCAGACCCAACCCACCCTTTACCCCGCCCGTCTTGGCGCGAGACAGGTAGCAGGTCACGCCATCCACCTTCGGGTCATCAAAGGCCTCGACCACGATCCGGTCATTGGGGCCGACAAACTTGAACACCGTCGACACCTGGCCAATCTCTTCGGCCGACGCCAGCAACGGCATCGCCAGCAGCAAACCGAGCAATCCCTTCATTACGCGCATCGAGACTTCCTTTTTACTTAAACCAGAATCAGGTTATCCCGGTGAACCAGCTCCGGCTCAGCCATGTAACCCAACAGACCGACAATCGCCTCAGACGACTGCCCGATGATTTTCTGCGCCTCAAGGGCGCTGTAGTTGGCAAGGCCACGGGCAATCTCACGACCGTCCGGCGCCACGCACACCACCATTTCGCCACGGCGGAAGCTGCCCTGGACCAGTTTTACACCCACCGGCAGCAAGCTTTTGTTGCCTTGGGACAACGCTGAAACCGCACCAGCATCCAACACCAGGGTACCGCGCGTCTGAAGATGCCCCGCCAGCCACTGCTTGCGCGCCGCCAGCATGCCGCGCTCAGGCGACAGCAGCGTACCGATGCGCTCGCCCGCCTTGAGACGATCCAGCACCCGCTCAATCCGACCGCCAACGATGATGGTATGCGCGCCGGAACGCGCCGCCAGCCGTGCCGCACGCAGCTTGGTCTGCATGCCGCCACGCCCCAGGGCACCGCCGACACTGCCAGCCACCGCATCCAGCGCCGGATCATCGGCACGCGCTTCGTAAATCAGCTGGGCCTCAGGGTTATTGCGCGGGTCAGCGTCGAACATGCCGTCGCGATCCGTGAGGATCACCAGCAAATCAGCCTCAACCAGGTTGGCCACCAGCGCTGCCAGGGTGTCGTTGTCACCGAAGCGAATCTCGTCGGTCACCACGGTGTCATTCTCGTTGATCACCGGGATCACCTTGAGTTCAACCAGGGCACGCAGGGTGCTGCGGGCGTTCAGGTAGCGCTTGCGGTCGGACAAGTCGTCATGGGTCAGCAGAATCTGCGCCGTGTGGCGCCCGTGCTCGGCAAAGCTGGACTCCCAGGCCTGCACCAGGCCCATCTGACCAATGGCGGCGGCAGCCTGCAGCTCATGCATCGCGCTGGGTCGCGCGGTCCAGCCAAGGCGGCTCATGCCGGCGGCAACCGCCCCGGACGACACCAACACCAACTCGACGCCGGCCTCATGCAAGGCCACCATCTGGTCCACCCAGACACTCATGGCCGCACGATCCAGCCCCTTGCCATCCGCCGTCAGCAGCGCGCTACCGATCTTAACGACCCAACGCTGCGCACCTGTCACCTTGCTCCGCATCATCTTCAACCTTAGATAGAGGGCCGCGCGACCCAGCGCCGCCCATAACGTTATTCGTGACTACCGATTTCCAGATACCAAAACGCCGCTCGATTGAGCGGCGCTTAAGTTTACTGCAACGAATCAGTCGCGCACGTAAATGATTTCCGGACCATCTTCATCATCCACGTCTTCCTCGTCCCAATCATCGTCACCGATATCATGGACCGACTTGACGCCACTGCGACGCAGGGCACGCTGATCATCCAGCGCCTGCAACTGGGCACGAGCCTCGTCTTCGATGCGCTGATCCAGTTCAGCCAGCTCGGCCTTGTAGACAGGGTCGGCGGCCAGGCGATCGGCACGGTCTTCGAGGTAACGCATGATGTCGCGAGTCAGGCGCTCAGTGCCTTCTTTGGCAATGGCCGAGATCACGTAGACCGGACCGGTCCATTCCAGGCGATCAACGATCTCCTTGACGCGCTCTTCGTGCTCTTCCTCGAGGATCTGGTCGCACTTGTTCAGCACCAACCAGCGATCACGCTCAGCCAGGGACGGGCTGAACTTGGTCAGCTCGCTGACGATCACTTCAGCAGCGTCCGGTGCACTGGTGTCATCCAGCGGCGCCATGTCGACGAGGTGCAGCAGCAAACGGGTGCGGGACAAGTGCTTGAGGAAACGGATCCCCAGGCCTGCGCCGTCGGAAGCGCCTTCGATCAGGCCCGGAATGTCCGCAACCACGAAGCTTTTCCAGCGGTCGACGCTGACCACACCCAGGTTCGGCACCAGGGTAGTGAACGGGTAATCGGCGACTTTCGGCTTGGCAGCAGACACCGAGCGAATGAACGTACTTTTGCCGGCATTCGGCAGACCCAGCAGGCCCACGTCAGCCAGCACCTTCATTTCCAGCTTCAGGTCACGCTGCTCGCCTGGCTTGCCCGGCGTGGTCTGGCGTGGCGCACGGTTGGTACTGGACTTGAAACGGGTGTTGCCCAGACCGTGCCAGCCGCCATGAGCCACCAGCAGGCGCTGACCGGCTTTGGTCAGGTCACCAATGACTTCCTGGGTTGCGGAGTCGATCACGGTGGTGCCGACCGGAACCCGCAGTACCAGTTCTTCGCCTTTTTTACCGGTGCAGTCAGTGCTGCCGCCGTTGGAGCCACGCTCGGCATCAAAGTGCCGGGTGTAACGGTAGTCCACCAGGGTGTTGAGGTTTTCGTCGGCGATCATGTAGACCGAGCCGCCATCACCACCATCACCACCGTTAGGACCACCGTTTTCGATGAATTTTTCCCGACGGAAACTCATGCAACCGTTACCGCCGTCGCCAGCTTTTACTCGGATCGAAACTTCATCAACGAACTTCATAACAAAACGCCTCTCGCCACACGGACGAGCTTAAAAAACCAAGACATAAGACTCTTGCAAAAATGAGCGCAGCGACCTCAAGCAACGACCGCAAATCCACTGCTTTCGCCCATCACAAACAGCTTTGCAAGAGACTCACCCCACAAACGAAAAAGCCCCGTCGCGAGACAGGGCTTTTCCAGCAACTACGTAATTATGCCGCGACGACTTCAGTCTTCGGGACAATGCTCACGTAACGGCGGTTGAAAGCGCCTTTTACTTCAAACTTGATCACGCCGTCGATTTTAGCGAACAGAGTGTGATCTTTACCCATGCCAACACCGTAACCGGCGTGGAATTGGGTGCCGCGCTGACGCACGATGATGTTGCCCGGAATGATAACCTGGCCGCCATACATCTTCACGCCAAGGCGTTTGGCTTCTGAGTCGCGACCGGCACGGGTACTACCACCAGCTAGTTCGTGTCCCATGACTCAATTCCCCTCCTCAG
>NZ_JBIUVK010000022.1:0-92099 GCF_044742865.1 Pseudomonas sp. NPDC087814
GGCTAAGGCAACGAACTCTTTTTTCAGGCTCATGGCGTCTCTCGTATTCCAGGGCATGATGGTTTTCCGGCGTAGTTAGCTCGCCGAAAAGTGTCCACCATGTCCCCGTACACCCGTCAACCATGTGTCCGGTCCGTACACGCTTTTGCAAAGTGACTCGCTGTAAGAGCGAAACCATAAGCAGCCGTTACCCAAATAACGGATATACACACCATCACTCCGGCAAAGGAATCACCCGCAACGGCCGCACCGACTTATAAGAAAAACTCGAGTAAATCTCCTTAACACACGGCAACCCCTGCAACACCTCCCGCGCAAACTCTCCAAACGACTCCAGATCCTTCGCCACCACTTCCAACAAAAAATCATACCGCCCCGAAACGTTATGACACGCCACAATCTCGGGAATCTCCAGCAACCTTTGCTCAAACGCCCGGGCAACTTCCCGGGAGTGCGTATCCATCATGATGCTGACAAACGCCGTCACCCCATACCCCAGCGCCTTGGGCGACAGGATCGCCTGATAACCGCCGATCACCCCGCTGTCCTCAAGGTTCTTCACCCGCCGCCAACACGGCGAAGTGGTCAGCGACACCCGCTCCGCCAACTCCGCCACCGTCAACCGCGCATTACCCTGCAAGGCGTTTAAAAGTGCCTTGTCAGTCCGATCCAGATGCATGGGCATATCTTGCCTCAAAACGTCGTTTTTATTGTTTTTCATCCCAATCTACCGGCCTTTCCCAGCAAACTATGGAACGTTCGGCCGCCGTTATAAGCATAGCATTGTAGGAAATAAGGAGCGTCCGACCATGAAAAATAAACACAACACGTTCGGCTTTTCCACCCGCGCCATCCACCACGGCTATGACCCCCAGGACCACCACGGCGCCCTCGTGCCGCCCATCTACCTGACGGCAACCTTCGCCTTCCCCACCGCCGAATACGGAGCCGCCTGCTTCGCCGGCGAAGAGAGCGGACACTTCTACACCCGCATCTCCAACCCCACCCTGGCCCTGCTGGAATCGCGCATGGCCACCCTGGAAAACGGCGGAGCCGCCGTCGCCTTCAGCTCCGGCATGGGCGCAATTGCCGCGACGTTCTGGACCCTGCTGCGCCCCGGTGACGAAATCATCGTCAGCCAGACCCTCTACGGCTGCACCTTCGCCCTGCTGCACCACGGCATCGGCGAGTTCGGCATCAAGGTGCGCCACGTCGACCTCACCGACCTGAACGCCATGAGCGAGGCCATCAACCCGGCCACGCGCATGATCTACTTCGAAACCCCGGCCAACCCCAACCTGCAACTGGTGGACATCGCCGCCGTCGCCGAGATCGCCCACCGGCAACCCGGTATCACCGTGGTGGTGGACAACACCTACTGCACGCCCTACCTGCAACGCCCGCTGGAAATGGGCGCCGACGTGGTGGTGCACTCGGCCACCAAATACCTCAGTGGCCACGGCGATATCACCGCCGGCATCGCCGTCAGCAGCCAGGCCCTGGCCCAGCGCATTCGCCTGCAAGGGCTCAAGGACCTGACCGGTGCGGTGATGTCACCCCAGGACGCCGCCCTGCTGATGCGCGGCCTCAAGACCCTGGCCCTGCGCATGGACCGCCATTGCAGCAACGCCCTGGCCATCGCCGAAGCCTTGCAGGCCCATCCCCTGGTGGAATGGGTGACCTACCCCGGCCTGCGCTCCTTCCCTCAATACGAACTGGCCACGCGGCAGATGAAACAATCCGGCGGCATGATCGCGTTTGAACTCAAGGGCGGTATCGACATGGGCCGACGCTTCATGAACGCCCTCAAGCTGTTCACCCGGGCCGTGAGCCTGGGGGACGCCGAGTCACTGGCCCAGCACCCGGCCAGCATGACCCACTCCACCTACACCCCGGAGCAGCGCGCCCACCACGGGATTTCCGAAGGGCTGGTGCGACTCTCGGCGGGCCTTGAGGATGTCGCCGACCTGCTGGCCGACGTTGCCCAAGCCCTGCAGGCCTGTGCCGTAAAGCCGAAATCCCGGGCGGTGCAACACAACGTTCATCACGCTTGAAGTAAATTCACAGGCAGGCGCGACGTTTATCAATAGCCCGGCCTGAAAAGGTCGGGCTTCTCCCGTTGCGCCCTGCACCGCAAAAAATTTGATCCATTCATTGGCCCGTTTGCGAAAGCCTGTACTAGCATACGAGGCGGCAGTCATGGAGATCACTGCCCTGTACGCCGCCCTCATTGAAACTCATGGATGAAATGATGAACTCACACCTGTTCCCCCACATTGGCAAAGTAATCGCCAGCACCGGCAGCCGGCATTTCCCGCGCATGCTGCATGACCTGATCCTCACCCAACTGGCGGTCGACGCCACGCACATCACCCAAATGCCTGTGAGTTCACCGCGCAAGGCAGGCAGTTCGCGAATGACGGGGGTCAGCCCGGTGTACACCGACCCGCTGCCAGGGCTGGAAGAGGCCCAGGCCGCCGCCCAACTGCACCTGACCCGGCGCAAGGATGACGTCAGCTACGTGCTGTCGGTGTATCGCTCCAACCCCTGCGAAAGTTTTTCCCAGCAGGAGCGGATCATCCTGCAAGACTTCTCCTCCCTGCTGCTGCCGATGGTTGAAAAACACATCAGCGCCCTGCAACCCAGCGGTCCGGACAGCGAAGCGCCGCAGCAACAAGGCATCGACACCTTGCGCCGGCGCTTTGAAGAGCGCCTCGCGCAATCGGGGCTGGCCCTGTCCAGCCGGGAGCTTGAGGTGTGCGTGGGGCTGCTGGCCGGGCGTACCGCACCGGAACTGGCAGAGCAGTTGGCACTGAAGGTCAATACCATCGAGAGCTACCTCAAGCGGGCTGCGATCAAGATGGGCATCAGTGGCCGGCATTCGTTGATGCGGTGGATGTATTCCACAGAAGAAAACGCCACTCTCTAGAACACCGAGGAACAAATGTGGGAGCGGGCTTGCTCGCGAATGCGCAGTGTCAGTCAATACATGTGTGACTGATCCAGCGCATTTGCGAGCAAGCCCGCTCCCACATTTTTTGATCTCTGCCCGGCCTAATCCCGGGCCAGGGCTTCAATCGGATCCAACCGCGCCGCATTCCGCGCCGGCACAAACCCGAACACAATCCCGATCAACGTCGAACACGCAAACGCCGTCACCACCGAGCCCAGGGAAAACACCATTTCCCACTCTTTCACAAACAACGAAAACAGATAGCCGATGGCGAATGACAGCGAGATTCCGATCATCCCGCCAATCAGGCAGACCATCACCGCTTCCACCAGGAACTGTTGGCGAATATCCGATTGCCGCGCGCCCACTGCCATGCGAATCCCGATTTCGCGGGTGCGTTCGGTCACCGACACCAGCATGATATTCATCACTCCGATGCCGCCCACCAGCAACGAAATCACTGCAATCAACGACAGCAGCAACGCCAGGGAACGGCTGGTTTTCTGCACCGTCTGCATGATGCTGTCGAGGTTGTTGGTAAAGAAGTCCTTGGTGCCGTGACGTTGCAACATCAGCTTGGTGACGTTCTCTTCCACCACCTTGCTCGGCTGGCCGTCCTTGATGCGCACCGTGATGCTGTCCAGATGACGCTGGCCCAACAGCCGCCCCGCTGCCGTCTCGTACGGCACCCACACGTTCAACGCCTTGCTGGCGGCGAACATGTTTTTGTTGTCGGCCGTCACCCCGATCACGGTGCAGGGCAGGTTGCCCACCAGGATCACCTGGCCCAACGGATCCACGCCGGGCGCGAACAGCCGATGGCGCGCGTTGTGGTCGATCACCACCACCTGGGCCTGGCGCCGGGCGTCGCTTTCGCTGAAGGTAATTCCGGCTTCGAGCTTCAGGCCCTTGACCTGGAAATAGCGATCGCTGACCCCATTGACCTGGGCGTCCAGGTCGATATTGCCGTAACGCAGCAACAGGTTGCGCCCCACCACCGGCGTGGCGCTGTCGACGTAATACAGCTGGTTCAGCGCATCCACATCCGACGGCAACAACGTCTCGATGGCTGACGCACGGCTGTCACCAAAACTCTTGCCGGGAAAGATATCAATGGTGTTACTGCCAATGGCCTGGATGTCCTTGAGCACATAGCGCTTGGCGCCTTCGCCGATGGCCGAGATCGACACCACCGAGGTGATGCCGATGACAATGCCGAGCATGGTCAGCAAGGTGCGCATGCGATGGGAAATCAGCGCCACCCAGGCCATGTTGAAGGCCTCCTTGAACAGCCCGAGGCTCGCCACCAACTTGCGCGCACCGCTGCGCTTGGGCTCGATGGGCGCTTCGGTGGGCAGGTCGAGGCCGACACTCTGATTGGCGCGGTCACTGACGATCTCGCCATCGCGCACCTCAATGATCCGCTGGGCATTGGCCGCGACTTTCGGGTCATGGGTAACGATGATCACCGTGTGCCCGGCGGCGTGCAGCTCGGCCAGGATGCGCATCACCTCCTTGCCGCTGTGGGTATCGAGGGCGCCGGTGGGTTCGTCGGCGAGGATCACTTCGCCGCCGTTCATCAAGGCCCGGGCGATACTCACGCGCTGTTGCTGGCCGCCGGACAGCTGGCTCGGGCGATGGGTCAAATGCCCCGACAACCCCAGGCGTGCCAGCAATTCCCCGGCGCGGCTATGCCTGGCGGTTTCCGGCGTACCGGCATAAATCGCCGGCATTTCCACGTTGTGCAACGCGCTCAGGTGCGCGAGCAAGTGGTAACGCTGAAAGATAAAACCGAAGTAGTCGCGGCGCAGCTCGGCCAGTTGCTCATCCCCCAGGGTGCGGGTTTCGATGCCATTGATCTTGTAGCTGCCGGCGGTGGCGTAGTCGAGGCCACCGAGGATGTTCATCAGGGTGGATTTACCCGAACCCGAGGCCCCGGTGATCGCGACCATTTCCCCGGCGTGGATGGTCAGGTCGATGCCCTTGAGCGCAATGAATTCGCGGTCACCGGCCATGAAACTGCGCACGATGCCTTTAAGCTCCAGCAGTGGCTGAGTCATCAATCAGCCCCCCGCCACGGCAGGCGATGGGTCGCCGATCACCACCTTGTCGCCTTCGGCCAGGCCATCGAGGATCTGCACCTTGACGTTGTTGTTGATGCCCGTCTGCACCTGCCGCGTGTTGGCCTTGCCCTTGGCGTCCAGCACCCGCACCGGGAAACTGCCATCGGCATTGCGCGGGCCGAGTGCGGCCACCGGCACGGTCAGTGCGGCCTTGGCGGTGTCGAGCACGATGCGCACCTGGGCGGTCATGGCGATGCGCAGGCGGTGGTCGGGGTTGGGTACGTCGAACAGCGCATTGTAGAACACCGCGGTGTTTTGCTTGGGGGTGCCGGCGGTCTGGGTTTCGAGGAAATTCTGCGGGGCAGGTTCGGTACCGCGCAATTTGGCGTAGTAGCGTTTGTCGGCCTCGCCGAGGATGGTGAAATACACCTGCTGGCCCGGACTGATGTGGATCACGTCCGCTTCGGAGACCTGGGCCTTGACGGTCATGGTGTCCAGGTCGGCGAGTTTGAGCAGCACCGGTGCCAGTTGGCTGGCGATCACGGTCTGGCCTTCCTGGGTGACGATGCCCACTACATCGCCGTCGATTGGCGCGACGATGCGGGTGTAGGCCAGGTTGATCTTGGCGGTGTCGATCTGGATGTGCGCGCTTTTGATCTGGGCGTCGAGGGACATCAGGTTGGCGCGCTGTACCTCGTAATTGGACTCGGCGGTTTCGAAGTCCTGGCGGGACACGGATTCGTCCTCCTGCAGGCCCTGATAGCGTTCGTAGACGGATTTGGTTTCCTTGAGTTGCGCCGCAGTGGCGCGGCGTTGGGCCTGGAGGTTTTCTTCGTCGACCTGGGCTTTGCGCAGGGTGTTCTGCAGGATCAACGGGTCGATTTCGGCCAGCCATTGGCCCTTCTTGACCTTGTCGCCGACCTTGACCTTCAGGGATTTGAGTTGGCCGGAAACCTGGGCGCCGACATCGACCTGCTTGACGCCTTCGAGCAGGCCGGTGGCCAGGACGGCGTTTTCGATGTCACTGCGCTCGGCGGTGGCGGTCAGGTATTGCGGCGCGTCTGCGGGGGCCTGCACGGTGTAGATGGTCAGGGCGGCGGCGATTGCCAGGGCCAGGGCCATTCCTGTTTTGCGAAGCTTTGACTTTTCCATAAGTGACCACAGAAGACGTTGAAGTTGGTCCGGCTTTTGGCTCGGAGTACATATCCGTTTTTTTAGTAACGGCTGATATGGGTTCCGCTCTTACAGCGGCTCACTTTTGAACAGCGCAAAAGTAAGCAAAACGCTCTTGCCCCACCACTCGGCACCTCGCTTAGGCTCGGTGTGCCCTCACTCCGGCTTTGGACCGTGGGCCGCCGTCATGGGCCATCCCTGGCCCAGGACGGCTAACCTGGCGTCCTGCCAGGTTACCCACGCTCCAAAGCCTGCGTTCGGCCAGCGTGGTTTAACGGGGCGCCTAAGATCAAAATCAAGATCAAAAGCAAGAGCACAGCGGCCTGAGAGCCGGCTTGAGTGTGGTGAAGCAAAGGCACAAGCCAAATCAAGAGCGGGCACGGTCAAATGTGGGAGCTGGCTTGCCTGCGATGGCATCAACTGGGTCTGCCTGATCCACCGAGGTGTCTGCATCGCAGGCAAGCCAGCTCCTACAGAAAAGCAGCTTTTGCCTTTGCTTCTAACACTCAGGTCGGCTTTCAGGCCGCCGTGCTTTTGATCTTGATCTTGATCTGCGGGCCCCGTTAACCACGATGGCCGCAAGTAGGCACGGTGGAGCGGGTAAATCGGCAAGGATGCCGATTTAGCCGCGCCGGGCCATGGATGGCCCGTCGCGGCGGCCCGCGCAAGCGTGCCGGAGTGCGGGCATGCCGAGCCTGGGCGAGGCACCGAGTGGTGGGGCAAAGACCTTTTGGTTACTTTTGGGGCGTTTGCCAAAAGTGACCCGCTGTAAGAGCGGAACCCTAAGTGGCCGTTACCGCAGCAACGGATATGTACACCATCAAAAGTCCTCACGAAACCCGCTCCCCAACCACAACCCCATCCCGCCACCAAGCCGCCAAACTAAAGACGTTCGGCGCCTTGAGCAGCGAAAAATGATTCCCCGGCCCATACCAAACCTCCAACACCCCCACGCACCCGCGCCACCCCTCAACCATCAACCCCTGCTCCCGCTGATTCCCTGCCGCGTCCAGGGTCGGATCCTCCGCCAACACCAACCGCACCACCCCCTCATACCGCCGACCAGGCCGATAAACCGTGCGCAACGCCGACGCATACGTACGCGCCGGCCCATCCATGGCATCCACCGAAGACCGCGCAGGCAACAACCCAACCCCCACCATCCCCCCATGCAACAACCTTCGCTGCTCCACTTCATCGCGCCCGGCAAAATCCACCGCATCAATCCCAAGCGACTTACCCGAAGCCACCTGCATCGACTCAATCAGCCGCAACAACGCCGCCGTCGTGGTATAGGGTCGGCCCACCACCCCATTGCCCCCGGGCGCCTCGCTGTCGATCAACGTCAACGACGCCACCTCACGCCCCTGAGCCTGCAACCGCGTGGCCATCTCGAACACCACCCAACCGCCAAACGAATGCCCCACCAAATGCACCGGCCCCGAAGGACATTCCTGCTCCAGGGCCTGCAAATAACAGCGCGCCGCCGCCTCAACCTGGCTATGGGGCACCACCTCCCCATCCAGCCCACGGGGCTGCAAGCCAAAGATCGGCCAGTCCCGGCCCAACGCCTCGGTCAACCCCACAAACCCCGTCACGCTATCCCCCGCCCCCGGCACACAGAAAATCGGCGCATGCGCGGCGCGTCCGCTCTGGATCCGCAACAACGGCTGATGCACCGCCACCGCCGGCGCCTCACTCAACGCCAGGGCCTCACCCATCGCCTGCCCCAGCGCCTGGATATGCGGTGCCTGCATCATGCTCTGGTGATCCCCCGGCACCTCAATGCGGCGCAATTGCCCCGCGGCCAGTGCCTCATCCCATCCCAAATCCAGGCTGCGCCGCGACAGCTCCGTCGGCCGCTCTGCGGCGCTGAACAGGTGCACCGCCAACGGCATCGGGAACAGGCTGTAATGCGCCAACGCATGCCCATGCCCGACTTCCCGCTGGATAAAACTCAACAGGTCCGCGTCCGAAGCCGCCGCCATCTGCGCGTACAACAAATGCCGATCGCGGCAGCGTTGCAGCAAACCCGCAAAGTCCAGCTGTCCAATGTCCGCTTCCAGTTGCTCAAGGCTCGCCAACTCATCCACACCTCCCTGTGCCTTCCAATACGCCGTGCACTGCAACAGCAAATGCCGCTTGAGGGCATCCGGCCCGCTCCAGCGCGCCTTGCCCTGGTCGGTCATGCGCGGCACGTAGCTGTCGATCAACCCGAGGAATGCCACCGGTTCGTCCAGCCCCTGCAGTTGCATCGCCACTTCATAGGCCAACACCCCGCCGAACGACCAACCCGCCAGCCGATACGGCCCATGGGGCTGCACCGAGCGGATAATCCCCACCAGCCGCGCCGCCAGGCCTTCCATGGTCTGCAACTGCACCTCGCCAAGGGGCGTACCGGGCAGGCCATAGATCGGGTAGTCCCCCGGCAGGTGCCGGCCCAGCGCCGGGAAATACACGTCCATGCCGCTGAACTCATGCACCAGGAACAACGGCGGCTGGCTGCCGCTGGCGCGTACGGTGATCAGCGAGCTGTTGTCCTCCCGCGCCGTGCGCTGACCGAGCATCGAGGCGACCGAGGCCACGCTGGCGTGCTGGAACAGCTCGGCCAACGACACCTCAAGCCCCGCCTCTTCCATCAGGTTGACCAGCCGGATCGCCAGCAACGAATGGCCGCCCAGTTCAAAGAAACTGTCATGCCGACCGACCTGCTCCAGCCGCAACACCTCGGCCCAGAGGCGTGCCAGGGTCTGTTCCAGCTCGTTCGCCGGCGCCTCGAACACGCGGCTCGCCGATGCCTCCAGCGCGGGCACCGGCAGGGCCTTGCGGTCGACCTTGCCGTTGGCTGTCAGGGGCATTTTTTCCAGCGGTACATAGGCCGATGGCACCATGTAGTCCGGCAGGTGCTGCAGCAGATGACTGCGCAACACTTCGATGGCCAGCGGCTCGCCGGTGTAGTACGCCACCAGGCGCTTGTCCCCCGGCGCATCTTCTCGTGCCAGCACCACCACATCCTTGATGCCGCTGCAGGTGGCCAGGCGTGCTTCGATCTCGCCCAACTCGATGCGGAAGCCGCGGATCTTCACCTGGTCGTCATTACGCCCGATGCACTCCAGCAGTCCGTCCGCCGACCAGCGCCCAAGGTCGCCGGTGCGGTACAACAAGCCATCGCCAAACGGATCATCGACAAACTTCTCGGCCGTCAGCTCCGGCCGGTTCAGGTACCCCTTGGCCACGCCATGCCCGCCAATGCAGATTTCCCCGACCACGCCCAGCGGCACCGGCTGCAAGTGCGCATCCAGCAGGTGGATTTGCGTGTTGGCAATCGGCCTGCCGATCGGCACGCTTTCGGCATCGGCGGCGATGGCCTGCACTTCATGCGTGGTGGCGTAAGTGGTGGTTTCCGTCGGGCCGTAGCAATGCACCAGCCGCAGTGCCGGCGCCTGGGCCAGCAGGCTGCGGAACGCCGCCGGATCGGCCCGTTCGCCGCCGCACAACAGGATGCGCAGCCCGGCCAACGCGTCGGGAATCAATTGCACGTACTGGTTGAACAGCGCAGTGGTGACGAACAGGATCGTCGCCCCGTCCGCCTTCAGTGCCCGGCCAAACGCGCCGGGGTCGAGCAAGGTCGCATGGTCGATCACCAGCACCTGGCCACCGTTGAGCAAGGGGCCCCACACGTCCATGGTGCTCGCGTCGAACGCCGGGTTGGAAGCGAACGCCACGCGGTCATGGGCGTTGAAATCGGCGTAGCCGTTATTGATCACCAGCCGCGTGATGCCTCGGTGCGGTACCAGCACACCCTTGGGGGTGCCGGTGGAACCGGAGGTGTACATGATGTACGCCACGCGCTCCGAGGACTGCGACAGGTCCGGGTTGTGGCTCGGTTGCGGGTCCAGCGCCAGGGTGTCGAGGTCGATACGTCGGGCCGGGTAAGCGACAGGCTCGCTGCTGTGGGTCAACAGCCACACCGCGCCACTGTCCTGCACCATAAAGGCCTGGCGCTCGGCCGGGGCGTTGATGTCCAGCGGCACGTAGGCCGCCGCGCATTTGAGGATTGCCAGTTGGCTGAGCAACAGGTCAATCGAGCGCGGCAACAGGATCGCCACATGGTCGCCGGGCTGCACGCCCAGGTTGCGCAGGTGGTGCGCCAACTGGTTTGCTCGGGTGTTCAGCGCGCCGTAACTCAGGGTGTGTTCACCATGCACCACTGCGATAGCACCCGGGCGTGCCTGGGCCTGGGCTTCGAACAAACGCTGCACCGTATGTTCGTGAGGGAATTCGCGCTGGGTGGCGTTGAATTCCATCCGCAGTTTTTCACGCTCCGCCGCCGGCAGAATCGACAGTTGGCTGATTGAGCCCCCTGCATTCTGTTCCAGGGCCTGCACCAGTTGCTCCAGGGCAACATGCAGGTACTCGCAGAGGCGTGGCGCGCCCTGCCCCATGGCGTCAAAGCCAAACCCGTCGCCCAGGTCATCGACACTCAGGGACAGCGCAAAGTTGGTACGTTCCTCGGCCTTGAGCACCTGCATGCCCTGCCACGCCTCGGCTACGCCGCCAGCGTGCGGGGCGCTGTGGCGATAGTTGAACAGCACGCTGAACAGCGGCGTATTGGCCGGCAGCCCGCTGCAACGCTGGGCCAGGGCCAGTGGCGCATGTTCGTGACTGAGCAACCGGGTCAGGCTTGCGTGGGTGGCAATCAGCGCTGCGTGCACCGTGCGTTCACCCAGGTCGACCCGCAGCGGCAAGGTGTTGATGAACACACCCAAGGCACGTTCGGCGCCTTCGCCGCCTTGCAGCCGGCCCAGCAATACGGTGCCGAACACCACCTGCTCGCGGCCGGAAACCTTGCCCAGCACCTGCGCCCAGGCCAGGTGCATCAGGCTCGCAGCACTCACCCCAAGCTGCCGTGCCAGGGTGCGCAGGCGCCCGTTCAACAGCGGGTCGACGCGCAAATGTGCCTGTTGCGCTTCACCCGGTGCACTCAATGCCAGCGTCGGCTCATCGACCTCCCCGAGCATCTCGCGGAAGAACGCTTCGTGCTCTTCCTCGCGCATGCCCAACCGCGTCTGCGCCACATAATTGCGATACGGCACCGCCGCACCCAACTGCTCGCGCCGGCCGAGCAAGCACGCCTGCATCTCGTGCTGCAGCACCTCCAGCGCAACGTGGTCCATCACCAGATGATGGAACAGCAACAACGCAACCACCCGCTGGTTGGCCGGGTCCTCGGCGTACACCAGGCGCATCAGCGGTGCCTGAGCCAAGTTCAGCCGATGCTGTTCGAAGCGCGCCTGCAATTGCTCCAGCACATCGCCCGCCAGTTGAATCGGCTCAACCCGCAGCGAGGCCTGGCGCCACACCACCTGCACCGGTTCTTCCAGCCCGTCCCAGTGCATCGACGAGCGCAGGATATCCTGCCGCTCGATCACCGCCTGCAACGCCTGGGCAAACGCTTCAAGGCGCTCGACGCTGGCGAAGGCAAACTGCGCCTGCAACAGGTACGCGTCACCCTGTTGCACTGCGCGATGGTGATACAGGATCCCGGCCTGCAACGGCGCCAGCGGGTAAATGTCCTGAACGTTGGCCGCGCCACCGGGAATGCTCGCGACAAGGCGGTCGATGGCGGGTTGCTTCAAGTTCACCAGCGTCAGCATGTCCGGGGTGATCCGCGTGCAATCCGCGGCGATCCCATTGGCTGGCACCACCACTTCGCGACCACCACCCACGGCAGCCGCCAAGGCTGCAAGGGTGGGTTGACCAAACAGGACTTTCACATCCGCCGACAACCCGACCCGACGCATGCGGCCGATCAGGCTGGCGGCCAGCAGCGAATGGCCGCCCAGCTCGAAGAAATGGTCGTGCCGACCCACACGCTCCACCTTGAGCAAATCCGCCCAGAGGCCGGCCAGGGTGATTTCGGTTTCCCCCACAGGCGCGACGTACTCCCGGGCGCTCACCGATTCCAGGCCTGGCGCCGGCAGTGCCTTGCGGTCGAGCTTGCCATTGGGACTCAGGGGCAAGGCGTCCAGGTGCATGAAGGTGGCCGGTACCATGTAGTCCGGCAGGTGTTCCAGCAAATGGCTGCGCAAAGCGTCGATTTGCGCCGGCACGCCGGTGTAGTAAGCCACCAGCCGTGAATCGCGGGCGACCACGGCGGCTTCATTGATCTGCGGGTATTGCAGCAGTCGCGCCTGAATCTCCCCCAGTTCGATGCGCAAGCCACGGATTTTCACCTGGTCGTCATTGCGGCCCAAATACTCGATGGTGCCGTCCGGCAGGTAGCGCCCGACGTCGCCGGTGCGGTACATCCGGCCCGCGCTGAACGGGTCCTTGAGGAAGCGCTCGGAAGTCAGCTCAGGACGGTGCAGGTAACCCCGCGCCACTTGCACACCGCCGATAAACAGCTCGCCCACCACACCCAATGGAACAGGCTGCAACTGCCCGTCCAGCAGGTACATGCGGGTGTTGGCAATCGGCTTGCCGATGGGGGTGTTGTCCGGCGTGACGGGCCCGGCGCAATCCCACGCCGTCACGTCCACCGCCGCTTCCGTCGGGCCATAAAGGTTGTACAAACCGATGCCCGGCAACTGCTGTTTGAAGCGGCGCACCAGGCTGCCGGGCAACGCTTCACCACTGCACATCACCCGCACCAGCCCGGCGCTCTGGCTGACGTCGCCGTGGGCCAGGAACACATCGAGCATCGATGGCACAAAGTGCAGCGTGGTGATCTGCTCCGCCTCGATCACCTCACACAGGTAGGCCGGGTCTTTATGCCCGCCAGGACGCGCCATCACCAACCGCGCGCCGGTGAACAGCGGCCAGAAGAACTCCCACACCGACACGTCGAAGCTGAACGGGGTTTTCTGCAACACCCTGTCCTGGGCAGTCAGTCCGTACTCGTCCTGCATCCACAGCAGGCGGTTGACCACGCCCGCGTGCTCGTTGATCACGCCTTTCGGTTGGCCGGTAGAACCCGAGGTGTAGATCACGTAGGCCTGATGCTGCGCGGTCAGCCCATCCACTCGTGGGTTGGACGTTGATTGGTGCTGCCAGGTGTTCCGGTCCAGGTCCACCAGCGGCACCGTGACGTCGCCCAGCAACGAACGGGTTTCGCCCTGCACCAGCACGGCGGCCGGGGCGCTGTCCTTGAGCATGTAGGCGATACGGTCCAGCGGATACGCCGGGTCCAGCGGCACATAACCGCCGCCCGCCTTGAGGATTGCGAACAGGCCGATGACCATCTCCAGGCCGCGCTCGACGCAAATCGCCACCCGCGAATCCGGCTGTACACCCCGCTCCCGCAGATGGTGCGCCAACTGATTGGCCCGTTCGTTCAGCTCGCGATAGCTCAGGCACTCCGAGCCTGCCTTCACCGCAAGCGCATCCGGCGTTCTCGCCACCTGGGCTTCGAACATACCGTGCAGCGTCTGGTCGAGGTTGTAATCCACTGTGGTGTTATTGAAGTCGAACAGCAGATGCTGGCGCTCCTGATCGTCCAGCAAGTCAGCCTGCTCCAGCACCGCCTGATCGTTATCCACCATGGCCTGTAGCACGCGGCTGAAATAGCCGACATAGCGTTGCATGGTCGACTCGTCGAACAACGCGATGGCGTATTCCAGGGTGCCGCGAATTTCGCCCCGGGTCTCGCCGAGGTTCAGGGACAGGTCGAACTTGGCAAAGTGACTGTCCTCCACAATGCCTTCAAGGCTCAGGTCGCCGAGGGCCAGCACCGGCGCGTCACTGTCCTGCCAGGTCAACATCGTCTGGAACAGCGGGCTATGGGCCAGGCTGCGCAATGGCCGGGTGATTTCCACCACCTGCTCAAACGGCAGATCCTGATGAGCCTGGGCGTCCAGCGCCAGCCCCTTGACCCGCGCCAGCAGCGCCTCGGCGCTCAGTTCGCCCGAGGTATCAATGCGCACTGCCAGGGTGTTGACGAACAACCCGATCAGGCCTTCCACCTCGGCCCGCTGGCGGTTGGCGACCGGCGAGCCGATCACCACTTCCTCCTGCCCGGCCAAACGCGCGAGCAACGAGGCCCACGCCGTCATCATCACCATGTACAGCGTGGTGCCGTGGCGTTGGCTGAGGGCCTTGAGCCCGGCGCTCAGGCGCTCATCCAGGTGCACCTCGACGCTGCTGCCGGCGTAGTCCTGCTGGGCCGGGCGTGGACGGTCGGTCGGCAACATCAGCAACGCCGGCGCACCGGCCAGGGTGTGTTGCCAGTAGCTGCTCTGGCGATGCAGCACTTCGCCGCTCAGCCACAGGCGCTGCCATACGGCAAAGTCGCTGTACTGGATCGGCAACGGCGGCAGTGGGTCAGCCTCACCGTGGCTGAACGCCTGGTACAGCGCCATCAGTTCGCGGGTCAGCACGCCCATGGACCAGCCATCGGACACGATGTGGTGGATAGTCAGCAGCAACACGTGGTGATCGTCGGCCATGATCACCAGGCGCCCGCGCAACAGCGGGCCGCGCTGCAAATCAAAAGGCGCCGAGGCTTCGCCCTGGATCAACGCGTCGAGCACCTGCTGTGCTTCGGGGTGGCGGCGCAGGTCCTGGACTTGCAGGGGCATCACTTCTTCAGGCGGCACGATCAGCACCTGGGCGTCGTCATCCTGCTGGGCAAACCGGCTGCGCAAGGTCTCATGCCGCGCGACGATCCGTGCCAGGGCCCGTTGCAGCGCGTCGACGTGCAACTGCCCGCGCAGGCGCAGGCCGATGGGAATGTTGTAGGCGGTGTTGGCGCCCTCCATCAACGCCAGGAACCACAGGCGTTGCTGGGCAAACGACAACGGCAACTCCGTGTCCCGCGCCGCCGGCAGGATATCCGGCAAGGTGCTGCGCCCGGCCTGGGCCACTACCTGCGCCACCGCCGCCAGTTCGGCATTGGCGAACAGTTCGCCCAGTGCCAGGTCGACCCCCAGTTGCTGGCGAACCTGGGACACCATGCGCATGGCCAGCAACGAATGGCCGCCCAACTCAAAGAAATGATCCTGGCGCCCAACACGTTCCACTTGCAACACATCGGCCCAGATCTGCGCGAGGACGGTTTCGATATCGCCATGAGGCGCCTCGTATTCGCGGGTGAAGACGGCGGCCAGGTCCGGCTTTGGCAGCGCCTTGCGGTCCAGTTTGCCGTTGGCGGTCAGGGGCAACGCATCGAGTTTCACGTAGGCCACCGGGACCATATAGTCCGGCAGGTGCGCCACCAGGTGGGCGCGAATCGCGCCCACTTCAAGCGGTTCGAATTGCGGGTTTTCGGTGAAGTAAGCCACCAGCCGGGGCTGGCCCGGTTGGTCTTCACGGGCCAGCACCACGGCTTCCTGGAGACCGGGCAGCTGGTTGAGGCGGGTTTCGATTTCCCCCAGTTCGATGCGCACACCGCGGATTTTCACCTGGTCGTCGTTGCGGCCCAGGTACTCGATATTCCCGTCCGGCAACCAGCGCGCGAGGTCGCCGGTGCGGTACATGCGGCCCGAATTGAATGGGTCATCCAGGAAACGTTCGGCGGTCATTTCCGGGCGATTGAGGTAACCCCGCGCCACGCCCTTGCCGCCCACGTACAGTTCACCGGCAACCCCCAAGGGCACCGGGCGCTGCTGTTCGTCCAGCAGGTAAACCGTGGCATTGGCGATGGGTTTGCCGATGTGCAACGGCTGCCCGGGCTCGATCCGCCCGGAGGTGGCGACCACCGTGGCTTCCGTGGGGCCGTAGTTGTTGATCACCTCGAAACGCTGGGCCCGGGTGAACTGGCGCAGGCGGTCGCCGCCAATCAGCAAGGTGCGCAGGGTCGGGTGCTCGATGTTCTGGCTGAACGCATATTCGGCCACCGGCGTGGGCAGGAAACACACGTCCAGCGGTTGTGCGCGCCACCAGTCCAGCAGCGCGTCGATATCTTCAGCGCCGTCGTGGGCCGGCGGCAGGTGCAAGGTGGCCCCCACGCACAGTGCCGGCCAGACTTCCCAGGCCATCGCGTCAAAGCCAAACCCGGCAACGCTCGCGGTGTGGCGGCCTGCGCACAGGTCAAACGCGGTGCAGTGCCAGTCCACCAGGTTGGCCACGGTGTGATGTTCCACCATCACGCCCTTGGGCAGGCCGGTGGAGCCGGAGGTGTAGATCACGTAGGCCAGGTTGGTGGGCGTGACGGCCACCTGCGGGTTGCTCGCCGAATGGTGGTGCCAGGTAAAACGGTCCAGGTTGATCACCGGCACATCGAGCGCGGGCAGGCGCTCCAGCAATGCATGTTGGGTCAGTACCGCGACCGGGGCGCTGTCGCCGAGCAGGTAGCTCAGGCGCTCGGCCGGGTGCGACGGGTCCACCGGTACATAGCAGGCGCCGGACTTGAGGATCGCCAGCAACCCGGCCAGGGTGTCCAGCCCGCGCCGGGCAACGATGGCCACGCGATCGTCGGGTTTTACCCCCAGCGCCAGCAGGTGATGGGCCAGCAGGTTGGCTTGTTGATTCAACTCGGCGTAGGTCAGCTGGCGGCCTTGATACACCGCGGCCACCGCGTCCGGGGTCAGCAGGGTCTGGGCCTCGATACGCCCATGCAGGGTGGTGCCTTGGGGGAAGTCGATGGCTGTCGCGTTGAACTGCTCCAGCAAGTGCCGCTGCTCCGCCTCGGGCAACACCGACAAGCGATTCAAGGGTGTTTCGGGTGCCTGTTCCAGCGCCTGAACCAGGTTCCCCAGGGCAGTTTGCAGATAAGCGCACACCCGCTGCGGATCAACCTGGGCGCTGGCCAACAGGCTCAGGCTGAAGTCTTCGCCCAGGTCGTCGACGCTCAGGGTCAACGGGTAGTTGGTGCGTTCCTCGGAGCGCAACGCTTGAATACCCTGCCAGGCCGAGACCGCTTCGGCGCTCGCGCCGCCTGCGCTATGGCGGTAGTTGAGCAACGCGCTGAACAGCGGCGTCGGCGCCACTACACCGCTGCAACGCTGGGCCAGGGCCAGCGCCGCGTGTTCGTGACGCAGCAAGGTGGTCAGCCGGGCATGGGTCGCCTTGACCCCGGTGCGCACGTCTTCGGCGCCTACATCCACCCGCAATGGCAAGGTGTTGATAAAGATCCCCAGGGCACGGTCGGTGTCGTGGCTGCCCTGCATGCGGCCCATCAGCACCGTGCCGAACACCACCTGTTCCTTGCCCGCCAGCACTCCCAGCACCTGGGCCCAGCCCATGTGGAACAGGCTCGCGGCGCTGACGCCCAACTGCCGGGCCTGGGCGCGCAAGCGCCGGCTCAACTGCGGGGCCAGCGGCAGGCTGATCTCCTGGATGTTGTCGCCGTCGCCCTGCACATCCTGCAGGCCGTAGGGCAAGGTCGGCTCGCTGATGTCGCCGAGCATCTGCCGGAAGAACCCTTCGTGCTCCTGCTCGCTGATGCCCAGGCGCGCCTGGGCGACATAGTTGCGAAACGGCACCGCCTGGCCCAGTTCAGCCGCCCTGCCCAGCAGGCAGGCTTGCATCTCGTGGCAGACCACTTCCAGCGCGCTGTGGTCCAGGGCCATGTGGTGGAACAACAGCATCGCCACCACCCGTTGGCCGGCTTCATCCCAGGCCCGCACCAGGCGCAGCAGCGGCGCGCGGGTCACGTCCATGCGGTAGTGGCGGCCATCGAACAGGCGATGCAACTGGGCGGCGATATCGCCGTCTGCCGGGTCCAGTTCAATCGCCTGCACCGGCAGGCGCGCCGTGCGCCAGACCACTTGCGACGGTTCTTCCAGGCCTTCCCACACCACGCCGGTCCGCAGGATGTCGTGACGGTCGATCACCTGTTGCAAGGCCAGGGCAAAGCCCTCGAAACGCTCAAGGCTGTCGAAGGCAAACAGCGACTGCATGATGTACGGGTCGCCGTGCTCGGCACTCACATGGTGGTAGAGGATGCCCTCCTGCAACGGTGCCAGCGGGTAGATGTCCTGCACATTGGCGACGCCACCCTCGACGGTCTCGAGGATACGGTCGATGGACGCCTGGCTGAGGGTCGACAGGCTCAGCATCTGCGGGGTAATCGAGGTAGCGCCCGGTGGAATGCCATTGGCCGGCACCTGCACCTCACCGGCCTTGGTGGCCGAGTACTCCCCGGCCTTGATCAGCTCGATCAGCGCCGGCTTGTGTTCGCGCAGCGAGGCCACCAGTGCCGCGTCGCTCAGGGCCTGCTTGTTGCCTTGCACCGACAACTGATCGCCCTTGAGCGCCAGTTGCACATCCTTGGCCTTGAGTGTCGCCAACAGTTCGATGATGCTCACAGGACGATCTCCATTCGTTCGGTAATTGCGGCGTAGCCGGCCAGGGTCGGCTGTTCGAACAGGCCCCGCACATCGGCTTCCATGCCTTCCTGACGCAAGCGTCCGATCAAGCTGACGGCCAGCAACGAGTGCCCGCCCAGCTCGAAAAAGTTGTCGTGACGCCCGACCCGCTCCACCTTCAGCAGCTCGGTCCACAGCCGCGCCAGGGTGATTTCGGTAGCGCCCACCGGGGCCTCGTACTCGCGCACGATCAGTGATTCCACACCCGGCGTCGGCAAGGCCTTGCGGTCGAGCTTGCCGTTGGGGCTCAGGGGCAGAGCGTCGAGATGGACGAATACCGCGGGCACCATGAAGTCCGGCAAGCGCGCCAGCAGGTGCGCCCGCAACTGTTCGATATCGGCTGGCACGCCGGTGTAGTACGCCACCAGGCGTTCGTCGCGGGCCAACACGGCCGCTTCCTTCACCTGTGGGTACTCGGTCAGCCGCGCCTGGATTTCTCCGAGTTCAATACGCAGGCCACGGATTTTTACCTGGTCGTCATTACGGCCCAGGTACTCGATATTGCCATCCGGCAGGTAGCGCCCGACGTCACCGGTGCGGTACATCCGGCCTGGGTTGAACGGGTCCTTGAGGAAGCGCTCGGCCGTCAGTTCGGGACGGTGCAGGTAACCGCGAGCCACTTGCACACCGGCGATAAACAGCTCGCCCACCACGCCCAGCGGCACCGGTTGCAACCGGGCATCCAGCAGGTACATGCGGGTGTTGGCAATCGGCTTGCCGATAGGCGTGTTGTCCGGCACCACGGGCCTGGCGCAGTTCCAGGCGGTCACGTCCACCGCGGCTTCCGTCGGGCCATAGAGGTTGTACAAACCGATGCCGGGCAATTGCTGCTTGAAGCGCCGCACCAGGCCGCCGGGCAAGGCTTCGCCGCTGCACATCACCCGCAGCAGCCCGGCGCCCTGGCTGACATCACCGTGGGCCAGGAACACATCGAGCATCGACGGCACGAAGTGCAAGGTGGTGATCTGTTCTGCCGCGATCACCTCGCACAGGTAAGCCGGCTCCTTGTGCCCGCCGGGGCGTGCCATGACCAGCCGCGCACCGGTGAACAGGGGCCAGAAGAACTCCCACACCGACACATCGAAGCTGAACGGGGTTTTCTGCAGTACCGCATCAGTGGCGTTCAGGCCGTAGGCGTCCTGCATCCACAGCAGGCGGTTGACCACACCCGCGTGCTCGTTGATCACGCCCTTGGGTTGGCCGGTGGAGCCGGAGGTGTAGATCACGTAGGCCTGGTGCTGCGCGGTCAACCCGGGAACCTGTGGGTTGGACACCGGCTGGTGCGCCCAGGTGTTCTGGTCAAGATCCACCACCGGCACCGTCACGTCGCCCAGCAACGAACGGGTAGCGCCCTGCACCAGCAGCGCCGCGGGCTGGCTGTCTTGCAGCATGTAGGCGAGGCGATCCAGCGGGTACGCCGGGTCCAGCGGCACATAACCACCACCGGCCTTGAGGATCGCAAACAGACCGATGACCATCTCCAGACCACGCTCGACGCAAATCACCACCCGCGCATCCGGCTGCACGCCCAGTTCCCGCAGGTGGTGCGCCAGTTGGTTGGCGCGCTGGTTCAGCTCGGCATAGGTCAGGCATTGCTCACCCGCCTTCACCGCCAATGCATCCGGCGTGCGCTCGACCTGGGCCTCGAACAGGCCGTGCAGGGTCTGCGCCAGGTCGTAGTCAACCTCGGTGGCATTGAAATCAAACAGCAGTTGCTGACGCTCTGCATCCCCCAGGATCGGCAGGCGGTCAAGGGCCTGGTGCGGCGCGTGCTCCAGGGCCCCCACCAACTGGGTCAACGCCATCTGCATATAACCGCAGACCCGTTGTGCGCCTACCTGGGCCGGGGTCAACGCGGTGAAGTCATAACCATCACCCAGGTCATCGACGTTCAGGGTCAACGGATAGTTGGTGCGCCCGTCATTGGTCAGGGTCTGCATGCCTTCCCAGGCGTGCTGCGCGTCCTGTGAACGGGTGGCGCCGCCCCGGTGGCGATAATTGAGCATCGAGCTGAACAGCGGCAGCGGCGCCGCCACCCCGCTGCAACGCTGGGCCAGGGCCAGGGAAGCATGTTCATGGCCCAGCAGCGCGGTGAGCCGGGCATGGGTGCTGCGCACGCTGTCGCGCACGCCTTGCCCGTCGATATCCAGGCGCAATGGCAGGGTGTTGATGAACACGCCAAGGGCCCGGTCCGCGCCCTCGCCGCCCTGCATCCGGCCGACCAGCACCGTGCCAAACACCACATTCGGCTTGCCCGACGTCACCGCCAACACCTGCGCCCATGCCAGGTGGAACAGGCTCGCGGTGCTCACGCCCAGCAGGCGTGCCTGGGCCCTGAGGCGCCGGCTGACGGCAGCGTCCAGGTGATGCGTGAATTCTTCGATATCCCGACCATCGCCCTGCACATCCTGCAAGCCAAACGGCAGCGTTGGCTCATGGATATCGCCAAGCATCTCGCGGAAGAACCCTTCATGCTCCTGCTCGCTGACACCCAGTCGCGCCTGCGCCACGTAGTTGCGATAAGGCATCGGCGCGGACTGCGGTGCGGGGTGCCCCAGCAGGTAGCCCTGCATTTCCCGCAGCACCACGTCGAACGCGGTGTGGTCCAGCACGATGTGGTGATACAGCAGCACCGCCACCACCCGCTGATTGGCCGGGTCGTTGGCGTACATCAGGCGGATCAGCGGCGCCTGGGCGATGTCCAGCCGGTAGCGCCGGGCGTCGAAACGCTGATGCAGGCCGGCCAGCACATCACCGTCCAGATGCAGCGCTTCGACCGTCAATCGAGCCTTGCGCCACACCACTTGCACCGGCTGCGCCAAGCCTTCCCAGACCACACCGGTACGCAGGATGTCGTGGCGGTCGATCACCTGCTGCAAGGCCTGGGCGAAGCTGTCCAGGCGCGCCTGGGTATCGAATGCCAGGTGCGATTGCAGCAGGTACGGATCGCCCTGCTCCGCCGTGATGTAGTGGTAAAGAATGCCTTCCTGTAACGGTGCCAGCGGGTAAATATCCTGCACATTGGCGGCGCCACCCGGCACGCTGGCGACGATCTGGTCGATCATCGGCTGATCCAGCTCCACCAATGGCAGCATCGAGGGCGTGATGCGCGGGCAATCGGCGGCGATGGCATTCACCGGCACCACCACTTCCCGGCCACTGCCCACTGCCGCTGCCAATGCCGCCAGCGTCGGCTGGCTGAACAGCACCCGCACATCGGCGCTGAGGCCGGCCTGGCGCATGCGCTCGATCAGGCTTACCGCCAGCAAGGAATGGCCGCCCAGCTCGAAGAAGTGGTCATGGCGACCCACTTGCTCCACCTGCAACACCTCGGCCCAGATCCGCGCCAGGGTGGTCTCGACTTCGCCGCGTGGGGCTTCATATTCCCGGCTGAGCACGGCGGCCTGATCCGGTGCCGGCAGCGCCTTGCGGTCAAGCTTGCCGTTGGCGGTCAACGGCCAGCTGTCGAGTTTGACGTAGGCCACCGGCACCATGGCCTCGGGCAGTTGGCTGTGCAGCTCGGCGCGCAGGGTTTCGATAACCAGCGGGGTTTGCTGGGTGAACCAGGCCACCAGGCGGCCGTCGCGCACCAGCACCACGGCTTCCTTGACGCCGTCGACGGCGGCCAGGCGGGTTTCGATTTCTCCCAGCTCGACGCGCACGCCCCGGACTTTTACCTGGTCGTCGTTGCGGCCCAGATATTCAATGTTGCCATCCGGCAGCCAGCGCGCCAGGTCGCCGGTGCGGTACATGCGGCCCGGGTTGAACGGGTCATCGAGGAATCGCTCGGCGGTCAGGTCCGGGCGATTCAGGTAGCCGCGGGCCACGCCGCGGCCGCCTACATACAGCTCACCGGCCACACCCACCGGCACCGGCCGTTGTTGTGCATCCAGCAGGTACACCGTGGCATTGGCCATCGGCTTGCCGATATGCAGCGGCTGGCCGGCGCGCACCCGGCCAGAGGTGGCGACCACCGTGGCTTCGGTGGGGCCGTAGTTGTTGATCACCGCGAAACGTCGCTCATGGCTGAACTGGCGCAGGCGATCACCGCCGATCAACAGGGTGCGCAGGCTTGGGTGCTCAAGGTCCTGGCTGAACGCGTACTCGGCCACCGGGGTGGGCAGGAAGCTCACGTCCAGCGGCTGGGCCAGCCACCAGGCCAGCAGTTCGTCGATGTTTTCATTGCCGACATGGGCCGGTGGCAGGTGCAAGGTCGCCCCCACGCACAATGCCGGCCAGACTTCCCAGGCCATGGCATCGAAACCGAAGCCGGCCACGCTGCTGGTGTGGCTGGCGGCCTGCAGGTCGAAGGCTTCACAGTGCCAATGCACCAGGTTTTCCACGGTGCGGTGTTCCACCATCACGCCTTTGGGCTGGCCGGTGGAGCCGGAGGTGTAGATCACATAGGCGAGGTTCGCCGGGGTCAGGCTGGCGACGTGGGGATTGGTGCCGTCGGGATAGGCGCCATGCAGATCGACGATGGCGATATCACCGAGCACGCCACGGGTGCTCTCTTCGGCCAGGACCGCGACCGGTGCGCTGTCTTGCAGCAGGTAAGCGATGCGCTCGGCCGGATAGGCCGGGTCTACCGGGACGTAGGCCGCGCCCGCCTTGAGAATCGCCAGCAGGCCCGCCAGCATCTGCGGGCCGCGTCGGCAGCAGATCGCCACACGGTCGTCGGGCTGTACGCCCAGCGCCAGCAGGTGATGGGCCAGTTGGTTGGCGCGTTGGTTGAGCTGTTGGTACGTCAGGTGCTGGCCGTCCTGGCTCACGGCAATCGCCTGCGGCAGGCGCAGGGCCTGGGCTTCGAAAGCGCCGTGCAGGGTCTGCCCTTGCGGGTAGTCGCGGGCGGTGGCGTTGAAGCTGCGCAGCAGGTGTTCGCGTTCGCGGGCAGGCAGTACCGGCAACTGATGCAACGGCGTTTGCGGCGCGTGCTCAAGGGCCTCCACCAGTTGCTCCAGCGCACTGTGCATGGAGTCGCACAGGCGCTGCGCGCCGATGGATTCCAGCGCCAGTACCGTCAGGCCGAAGCCTGTGCCAAGGTCGTCCACACTCAGGGTCAGCGGGTAGTTGCTGCGTTCTTCGCCGCCGAGCAATTGCACGCCTTCCCAGATACCGTGGCCGTCGCGGGCCATTTCGCCCGGGGTGCTGTGGCGGTAGTTGAGCAAGGCGCTGAACAACGGCATCGAGGTCGGCACGCCGCTGCACCGCTGGGCCAGCGCCAGGGACGCATGTTCATGGCCCAGCAAGGCACTGAGCCGGGCGTGGGTCGCCTTGACGCCGGCACGTACCGCGTCGGCACCCACCTCCACCCGCAGCGGCAAGGTGTTGATGAACATGCCCAATGCCCGGTCGGCACCTTCGCCGGCTTGCATGCGGCCCATCAATACGGTGCCGAATACCACGTCCTGACGGCCCGACACCAGCCCGAGGACCTGGGCCCACGCGAGGTGCATCAGGCTCGCAGCGCTGACCCCCAGTTGCCGCGCCTGTTCACGAACCCGCAGCGCCAGCCCTGCATCGACGGGCAATTCGGCCTCTTCGATATCCCGGCCATCGCCCTGCACATCCTGCACGCCGAAGGGCAGCGTGGGCTCGTCGACATCGGCGAGCATTTCGCGGAAGAACTGCTCGTGTTCCTGGGCGCTGACACCCAGGCGCGCCTGTGCCACGTAGTGACGGAACGGTGCCGCGGCCGGCAAGTCATCGGCCTGGTTGAACAGGAACGCCCGCATTTCCTGGCCGACCACTTCCATGGCGGTGTGGTCCAGTGCCAGGTGATGGAACAGCAGGATCGCCGCGACCCGCTGGTTGGCCGGGTCCTGCGCATACACCATGCGCAGCAGCGGCGCCTGGGTGATATCCAGGCGATAGTGGCGGGCATCAAAACGCGCGTGCAGTTGTTCGATCACATCACCATCGGCCGGGTCCAGCGGGATGTGCTGTACGACCAATTCGGCATGACGCCACACCACTTGCACCGGGCTGTCCAAGCCTTCCCACACCACGCCGGTGCGCAGGATATCGTGGCGCGCCACGACCTTTTGCAGCGCGCCCATGAAGGCCTGCAAACGCTCGACGCTGTCAAACGCCATGCGCGATTGCAGCAGGTAGGGGTCACCCTGTTCGGCGCTGATGTGGTGGTAGAGGATGCCTTCCTGCAACGGCGCCAGCGGGTAGATATCCTGCACGTTGGCCGCACCGCCGGGCACCGTGGCCACGATGCGGTCGATGGCCGGCTGGTCCAGCTTGACCAGGGTCAGCATCGACGGCGTGATGTGCTCGCAGCCCGGCGCAATGCCGTTGGCCGGCACCACGATTTCCCGGCCACTGCCCACCGCCGCCGCCAGCGCCGCCAGGCTTGGCTGGTTGAACAGCACCCGCACATCGGCGCTCAGGCCAGCCTGGCGCATGCGCTCGATCAGGCTTACCGCCAGCAACGAATGGCCACCGAGTTCAAAGAAGTGGTCATAGCGCCCGACACGCTCGACCTTCAGTACGTCCTGCCAGATTTGCGCCAGCAGGGTTTCCACCTCGCCCTCCGGGGCTTCGAAACCACGGCTGAGCAGCGACGCCTGATCCGGCGCAGGCAGGCCCTTGCGGTCCAGCTTGCCATTCGCGGTCAGCGGCAACAGTTCCAACCAGACATAGGCCGACGGCACCATGTAGTCCGGCAGCCGGCTTTGCAGGTGCGCTCGCAACGCTTCAATACTCAGCGGCGCCTGGGCGGTGTAGTAAGCCACCAGGCGCTTGTCGCCGGGCTCATCTTCACGGGCCAGCACCACCGTGTCTTTCACGCCGGAATAGCTGGCGAGGCAGCTTTCGATTTCACCCGGCTCGATACGGAAACCCCGGATTTTCAGTTGATGGTCATTGCGGCCCTGGTACAGCAAGGTGCCGTCCGCCTGCCAGCTCGCCAGGTCGCCGGTGCGGTACAGCAGCCCATCGCCGAACGGGTCGACGATAAATTTCTCTGCGGTCAATTGCGGCTGGTTCAGGTACCCCTTGGCCACACCCGCGCCACCGATGTACAGCTCGCCAACCACGCCCAGCGCCACCGGCTGCTGCCGTGCATCCAGCACGTAGGCACGGCTGTTGCCAATTGGTCGACCAATCGGAATACCGCCCTCACCCACCGACTTGATCTCGAAGGTGGTGGAAAACGTCGTGGCTTCGGTGGGGCCATAGCCATTCAGCAGGTGCTGCGGCGCGCCGTGCTCAAGCACCCGGGCGATCACCTGCGGGTCGAGCACATCGCCGCCGACGATCAGGTAGCGCAGTTGCCGGAACATCGGCATCAACCCGTCGGCGTACTGATGGAACAGCCCGGCGGTCATCCACAACACGCTGACGGATTGCTCCTGCAACAGGGCGCCAAACGCGGCCTGGGACAGCAACGTGGCATGCTCGACCACCACCACGCAGCCGCCGTTGAGCAACGGCGCCCACACATCGAGGGTGCTGGCGTCGAACGCCGGGTTCGAGGCGAAGGCCACCCGGTCGCGGTGATTGAAGTCGGCATAACCGTTGTTGATCACCAATCGAGAGACGGCGCGATGGGGCACCTGCACACCCTTGGGCGCGCCGGTTGAGCCGGAGGTGTACATGATGTACGCCACGCTTTCGGCAGACTGGGACAGGTTCGGATTATGGGCCGGCTGATTGTCGAGGTTCAGCCCGTCGAGATCACGCAGCACCTGCCCGGCGTGACTGTCCTGCACCATGAACGCCTGGCGTTCGTCCGGCGCATTGATGTCCAGCGGCACGTACGCCGCCGCGCACTTGAGGATGGCCAGTTGGCTGACCAGCAGGTCGATGGAACGTGGCAGCGCGATGGCCACGCTGTCGCCCGGTTTTACACCCTGGTCGATCAAATAGTGGGCCAGGCGATTGGCCCGCAGGTTGAGTTCGCGGTAAGTAAGCGACACGTCGCCGTGCACCACCGCCAGCGCGTCGGGGCTGGTCAGGACGCTGGCTTCGAAGATCCCGTGCACGGTGTGCGCAGCCGGGTAGGCGCGGGCAGTGGCGTTGAAGTCCACCAGCACTTGATGCCGCTCGGCGGGTGGCAGGATCGACACTTGATGCAGCGGTGTGGTCGGCGCCTGTTGCAGTGCCGTGGCCAGGTTGCGCAAGGCACTGAGCATGTAGTCGCCGACGCGCCGCACATCCACCTCCGCCACGCCTTGCACGGTCAGGGCAAAACCTGCGCCGAGGTCGTCGACGTTCAGCACCAGCGGGTAGTTGCTGCGCTCCTCGGAACTGAGGATTTCGATCCCGGCGTCGGCGAACGGGCTGGCGCCCGGCGCTTCACCCGGCGCGCTGTGGCGGTAGTTGAGCAAGGTGCTGAACAACGGCAGCGCACCGGACACGCCACTGCATCGCTGGGCCAGGGACAAGGAGGCATGTTCATGCCCCAGCAACTGTGCCAGCCGCGCATGGGTGGCGCGCACGCCAGCCTGCACGCCCACCGCGCCGACACTGACCCGCAACGGCAAGGTATTGATGAACATTCCCAGCGCCCGGTCGGCGCCCTCGCCGCCGTGCAGCCGGCCCAGCAGCACGGTGCCGAAGACCACGTCGTCCTGGCCCGAGACCTGGCCGAGGACCTGGGCCCACGCCAGGTGCACCAGGCTTGCGGCACTCACCCCCAGTTGCCGGGCCTGCTCGCGAAGGCCCAGGCTGAGGGCCGGTTCCAATGCCACGTGCGCTTCGCGCACACCGCTGCCGTCGCGGTTCACGTCCTGCAAGCCGAAGGCCAGGGTCGGCTCGTCGATGTCGCCGAGCATTTCGCTGAAGAACGCCTCATGCTGCGCAGCGCTCACACCGAGGCGCGCCTGGGCCACGTAGTTGCGGTACTGCATGGCGTCGGGCAGCAAGCCGGTTTCGCCTGCAAGGCTCGCGCTCATTTCCTCCACCAGCACCTGCAACGCGGTGTGGTCCAGCAGGATGTGGTGCAGCAGCAGGATGCCGACGTAACGGCCGTGATCCTCGGCGTAGGCAAACCGCATCAACGAGGCGCGGGACAGGTCGAGGCGGTAGTGGCGTGGGTCGAAGCGTTCCTGCAGTTGCGCCAATACGGCACTGGAAGGATCGGCTTCAACCTGCTCAACCACCAGCAGCGCCTGGCGCAAGACCACCTGCACCGGCTCGTCCAGGCCTTCCCAGACAATCCCGGTACGCAGGATATCATTGCGCTCGATCACACTTTGCAGCGCACGGATAAACGCCTCGACCGGCTCATGGCCGCTGAAGCTGAACTGCACCTGCAACACGTAGGGATCGCCTTCGGTGGTTGCCAGGTGGTGGTAGAGGATGCCGGCCTGCAACGGGGCCAGGCCGTAGATGTCCTGCACGTTGGCGATGCCGCCGGGGACACTGGCGATGATATGGTCGATGGCCTGCTGGTCGAGATTCACCAGCGGCAGCATGTCCGGGGTGATGTGCCGCGTCGCTTCGCCGATCAGGTTGGCCGGGACCTGCACTTCATGCTGCCCGCCCACCGCAGCGGCCAGCGCAGCCAGGGTCGGCTGGCCGAACAGCACCCGCACATCGGCGCTCAGCTCGAGCTGGCGCATGCGCTCGATCAGCTTGACCGCCAGCAACGAATGGCCGCCCAGCTCGAAAAAGTTGTCCTGGCGCCCGACCCGGTCGACCTTGAGCAGGTCTTGCCAGAGATTCGCGATCGCGGCTTCCACCGCGCCTTGTGGCGCTTCATAACCACGACGGGCCAGGGCATCGGCGTCCGGTGCCGGCAAGGCCTTGCGGTCGAGCTTGCCGTTGGTGGTAAGCGGGAACGCGTCGAGCAGCACAAAGGCGCTGGGCACCATGTACTCGGCGAGGGACAGCAGCAGGTGGTCACGCAGCTCAGCGGCAGTGGGCGTGTGTTCAGGCTGGGCAATCACGTAGGCCACCAGGCGCTTGTCGCCCGGTTCGTCTTCGCGGGCAATCACCACGGCTTCGCGCACACCTTCGCAGGTGGCCAGGCGTGCTTCGATTTCCCCCAGTTCGATACGGAAACCGCGAATCTTCACCTGGTCGTCGTTGCGCCCCAGGTACTCGACACTGCCGTCGGCCAGCATCCGGCCGAGGTCACCGGTCTTGTACAGGCGCAGGCCGGTTGCGGGATCCGTCAGAAAACGTTCGGCCGTCAGCTCATCGCGGTTGAGATAACCCCGCGCCACGCCGGCACCGCCGACGTACAACTCCCCGACTACGCCGCTCGGCACCGGTTCGCGGCGGGCGTCCAGCACATACAGTTGCAAGTCGGGAATGCGCACGCCAATCGGGCTCACGCCCACCCGCTGTGCATCCGCCGCCTCCAGGGCACGGTAGGTTACATGCACGGTGGTTTCGGTGATGCCATACATGTTGACCAACCGCGTACCAGCGTTGGTCACCCGGGCGTACCACGGCTTGAGAATCCCCGGTTCCAGGGCTTCACCGCCGAAGATCACCTGGCGCAGCGAGTGCAGTTGCTGGCTGCGGCCCTGTGCCGCGATCAACTGGCGGAACGCGCTCGGGGTCTGGTTGAGAATACTGACGCCGGCTTCGCACAGCAGTGCGTAACACTCGTCCGGCGAACGGCTGACCAGCTGCGGCACCACCAGCAACTGCCCGCCATGCATCAGCGCGCCCCAGATCTCCCACACCGAGAAGTCGAAGGCAAACGAGTGGAACAGCGCCCAGGTGTCATTGGCGTTGAACTTGAACCAGTGCTCGGTGGCGCTGAACAGTCGCGCGACGTTGCGGTGTTCGATCATCACGCCCTTGGGCAGGCCGGTGGAGCCGGAGGTGTAGATCACATAGGCAAGGCTGGACGCGCTGATTGCAACGTTGGGGTTGACGATGGGCTCGTGCTGCAGGCTGTTGAGGTCGATCGACGTGACGTCGCCCACCAGGTGGCGGGTGTCGTCCTGCACCAGCACCGCCAGCGGCGCGCTGTCTTTCAGGGTGTAGGCGATACGGTCCAGCGGGTAGGCAGGATCGATCGGCACATAACCCGCCCCAGCCTTGAGAATCCCCAGCAGGCCAATGATCATTTCCAGCCCGCGTTCGACACAGATCGCCACCCGGTCATCGGGGCGGATGCCATGCTTGAGCAGGCAATGCGCAACCTGGTTGGCGCGCTCGTTCAGCTCGCGGTAGCTCAGGTGTTCGTGTTCAAAGCGCAGCGCGATGGCTTCGGGATGGCTGGCGGCATGAGCTTCGACTTGCTGGTGGATCAGGGCCGAATCGGCGTAGTGCTGGGTGCTGGCGTTAAGGCCGTGCAGCAGATGCTGGCGTTCGGCGGCAGGCAGGATGCCCAGGATGTGCAACGGTGCATCTGGCGTTTGTTCCAGGGCCAGCACCAGGTTTTCCAGGGCGGTGTGCAGGTAACCGGCAATGCGCGTCGCGCCGATGGAGGCGTCCACCATCACGGTAAAGGCAAAGCCTTCGCCCAGGTCATCGACGTTGACCGTCAGCGGGTAGTTGGTGCGTTCTTCGGCGCCCAGCACCTGGATGCCTTCGGCGATGTCGATCACCGCCTGGGTGTCCGAGGCATCGCTGTGACGGTAATTGAGGATGGCACTGAACAACGGCGTGGGTGCGGCCACACCGCTGCAACGCTGGGCCAGGGCCAGGGAGGCGTGTTCGTGATCGAGCAATTCGGTCAGGCGTTTATGGGTGGTTTGTACGCCCTCGCGCACGCTTTGTTCGCCTACATCTACCCGTAGCGGCAGGGTGTTGATGAACATGCCCAGGGCCTGGTCGGAGCCCTCGCCTGCGCCCATGCGGCCGAGCATCACGCTGCCAAATACCACGGCTTCGCGAGCCGAGACCTTGCCCAGCACCTGGGCCAGCGCCAGGTGCATCACACTGGCGGGACTGACACCCAACGGTCTCGCCTGGGCCCTTAGACGGCGACTTAGATCGCCGTCGACGGCAATGCGGGTTTCGTCGATGCCATGCCCGTCACCCTGCACATCCTGCAGGCCGAACGGCAGGGTTGGCTCGTCGATATCGGCGAGCATCTCGCGGAAGAAGGCTTCGTGAGCCTGTTCGCTGACGCCATGGCGGACCTGGGCGATGTAGTTGCGAAACGGCACCGGTGCACTGGCGTGTTCGGTCTGGCCGGCGAGGTGCAGCTGGATCTCCCGGCGCACTACGTCGAGGGCGGTGTGGTCGAGGATGGTGTGGTGGAACAGCAGCATGGCGACCACCCGCTGGTTGCGCGGGTCTTCGGCGAACACCAGGCGCAGCAGCGGTGCCTGGCCGAGGTCCATGCGGTAGTTGCGGGCGTCGTAGAGGGCTTGCAGTTGGGTCAGTACATCGCCGTCGAGGCGGGCTTCTTCGCAGGCCAGCGAGGCCTTGCGCCAGACGACTTGCAGGGGTTCGTCGAGGCGATCCCAGGCCATCGAGGTGCGCAGGATATCGTGGCGGTCGATGACCCATTGCAAGGCCTGGGCGAAGGTTTCAAGACGGGCACGGCTGTCGAACACGAACTGCGCGTGCAGCACGTAGGGGTCGCCCTGGTGCGCTGACAGATGGTGGTAGAGCATGCCTTCCTGGAGCGGCGCCAAGGGGTAGATATCTTGCACATTCGCCGCCCCGCCGGGGATCGCGGCGACGATGCGGTCGATGGCGGGTTGGTCGAGGTTGACCAGGGGCAGCATGTCCGGGGTGATGCGATAGGCCGGGCTGAGCCAGTCGCCGCCGTGTTGGGCGACGAGGTCGAGCAGTTGGGGTTTGTGGGCGATCAGTTGGTCCCATAGGGCGTCATCCAGCGCGTCGTCGTCACCCAGGATGATCAGGTCGCCTTCGTCCATTTGCAGGCGGATCGGGTGGGTGGAAAGAGCTGCCAGTAATTTGCTGAACTGCATGGGGTAACCTGCTTTTTTGAGTCGGATACGGTTGAGGAGAAAGTCCGTTTTCAGCTGTCGCGTAAGTGCCTGGGAGGCCCGGTTTAAAGCGCGGGCGCAGTCGTGGGCCGGGAGGCTTCCCGCAGGGTTGGGAAATTAGAGGATTCGGGGGGTGGGGGGTGACATGGGAAGCGGGGACAAAGCGGCTGGCGTGGGGGAACTTTCGTATTTGTTGGATGGGGGGCATATCCGTTATTTGGGTGATGGCTTCGATTGGTTCCGCTCTTACAGCGGCTCACTTTTGAAGAGCGCAAAAGTAAGCAAAACGCTCTTGCCCCACCACTCGGCACCTCGCCTGGGCTCGGTGTGCCCTCACTCCGGCTTTGGACCGTGGGCCGCCGTCATGGGCCATCCTTGGCCCAGGACGGCTAACCCGGCGTCCTGCCGGGTTACCCACGCTCCAAAGCCTGCGTTCGGCCAGCGTGGTTTAACGGGGCGCCCAAGATCAAGATCAAAAGCAAAAGCACAGCGGCCTCCCGGCCGGCTTGAGTGTTAAAAGCAAAATCAAAATCTAAAGCGGGCACAGTCCAAATGTGGGAGCGGGCTTGCTCGCGAAGGTCGTTAACGAAGACGCGGGCATCCTGAATGAACGCGGCGCTCTCAGGTTCTTCGCGAGCAAGCCCGCTCCCACAGAAAAGCAGCTCTGCTTTCGCCCTGGATCTTGCCTCTGTTTTTAACACTCAAGCCGGCCGGGAGGCCGCTGTGCTTTTGCTTTTGACCTTGATCTGACTGCCCCAATGAGCCCGAGGCCGAACGCAGGCAGTGCGAAGCGGGCCGCTGTAAGAGCGGAACCATCAGCGGCCGTTACCGAAATAACGGATATGCCCCCACCTCAAATCCACCCCAACCAACTCCAATACGTAGCCGCAAATACCAACATCAACCCATATCCAATCAACGTCACCAAAATCCCGACCTTGGCAAACTGCCGCGCGGTAAACGTGCCGGTCCCCAAACACACCATATTCTGCGGCGCATTGATGGGCAGGATAAACCCGTAGCTCATCACAAACCCCAGGAGCATCGTCATCCCCAGCCGACTGAACTCCCCGGGCAACGTCTGCAACACCGCAATCAAAATCGGCAACAACGCCGAGGTCAACGCCGTGGCACTGGCAAACCCCAAATGAATCACGATCAAAAACACACCCAGAATCGCAAACACCCCCAGCGGCCCCACCTGGTCCAACCCGGTATGCGCCACCACCTGCGACCCCAGCCACTGCCCCGCCTGGGTGGTCAGCAACGCCGTCCCCAGGCTGATGCCAACCCCAAACACAATCACCGTGCCCCACGGAATCCGCGACTGCACATCCTTCCAGGTCATCACCCCGATCCCCGGCATCAGCAAGAACACCAGCCCGGCATACGTCGTTGAGGTCGTATCAAAGCTGTGCAACCGCCCCTCAGTCGCCCACGCCAGCAACAGCAACACCGACACCGTCAGCAAGCGCTTCTGCGGCCCCGTCATCGGCCCGATGTCCACCAGCGATTGCGCCACCGCCTCCTTGCCTCCGGGAATGCTGTCACTCTCCGGCGGCAGCAGCTTCAACACCAAAAACAACAACACCGCCGACATGATCAGCGCCCACGGCGCCCCGGCGATCAACCAGTCGATCCACGACACCCGCTGCCCCAGCATCTTGTCCATGAAGCCAACCGTCAGCAGGTTCTGCGCCGCCGCCGTCTGGATACCGACGTTCCAGATGCTCGTACCCTGGGCCACGACGATCATGATCCCGGCCGCAATATTCGAACGCTTGTCCACGCCAAACGCGGCAATCACCCCCATCATGATCGGCACCACACACGCACTGCGGGCCGTGGCGCTGGGCACCACCAGGCTCAAGAGGATGGTCACGGCAACTGCTCCGACGAGAATGCCCCGGGTGCTGGTACCCACGCGGGTCAGGGTGACCAACGCGATGCGCCGGTCCAGCCCGGTATGGGTCATGGCTGCGGCGATAAACAGCGCGCCGGCCACCAGCGCCAGCGCCGGGTTGGAAAACCCCGTCAACGCCATGCTGATCGCCGGGCTGGAACCGATCAGGTGCGTCGGGTCTTGCAGCGACGGCGCAGTGCCGAGCAAAAACGCCATCAACGAGGTGATCATGATCGCGCTGGCCTCGTAGGAGACCGCTTCGGTGATCCATACCACCACCGCAAACGCGAGGATCGCCAGCATCCGGTGCCCGGCCACCGGCAAGTCGGCCGGCAGCGGCAACAGCAGCACGCCGACCATCACCAGTACGCCGACCACCAGGCCCAGGGGCAACTTGAATGAAGCAGCTGTTGTTGCGGGGGCACTCATGGGGTTCTCCGTCGGCCGTGAAATCTGGCCCACAGCATGAGGCAAAGCGTCACGCCCGGTGTTGACGGGTATCAAGTGGCTAGGCCAATAACTGGGTCAACACCGCTCGCAACTTGCCGGGCTTGACCGGCTTGTTGAGCAATGGCACGTCCAGGCGCTGCAATGCACGGCGGCATTGGTCGGTGCGGTCGGCGGTGATAATCACTGCCGGAATCCTGCAGCCAAAATGCTCGCGCAACTGGTGCACGACCTCACAGCCCACCACGCCATGGTCCAGGTGATAGTCCGCGAGAATCAGCTCCGGTGCCCGGCCCTGCAACGCAACCAGTGCGCCGGCCTGATCGGTCGCAGTGACCACTTCGCAGCCCCACTGCCCAAGCAGCGCGCTCATGCTGTCGAGGATGCCGACTTCGTTGTCCAGCACCAGCAGCCGCCTCCCCGGCAACGGGTTGCCGGTGCTCGGTTGCGCGGCCACCACACTGATGGGCAGCGGCATGTCCTCGCTGATGGGGACTTCGATGCTGAACATCGAACCGCGCCCCGGCCACGAACGCACCGCCACCGGATAACCGAGGACCTCGGCGATACGCTCGACAATCGCCAACCCCAGTCCCACGCCCTTGCGGTCGGCGGCGCGGCCCACGTCCAGTTGATTGAACTCCAGGAAGATGGCGTCCAGGCGGTCCGCCGCAATTCCGCGCCCGGTGTCCCACACCTCCAGGCGCAACCGCTCACCCCGGCGGCGGGCGCCCAGCAGGATGGAGCCCGCGCTCGTGTAGCGGCAGGCGTTGCTGAGGAAATTGCGCAGGATCCGCGTCACCAGCCGCAGGTCGGTGTTGATTGCGTAATGGCCTGTACGCGCCCGCAGGTTCAGCCCGGACGCCGCGGCCACCGACTGGAATTCCGAGACCAGCGGTGCGAACAGTTCGTCGAGACGGTACAGGGCGATGTCCGGCTTGACCGCCGCTTGATCGAGTCGGGAAATGTCCAGCAAGTCGGTGAGCAAATCCTCGGCGCCTTCCAGGGCCTGATGGGTGCGCTCCACCAACACGTGTTCGACGCTGGGCAAGTTGCGCTCGCGCAGGGTGGAAATCAGCAAGCGTGCGGCGTTGAGGGGTTGCAGCAGGTCATGACTGGCGGCGGCAAGGTATTTGTCCTTGCTGCGGTTGGCGGCCTGGGCGGCATCCCGAGCATCGCGCAAGTCCTGCTCGATCTTCTCGCGCTGGGCGATTTGCTGTTGCAGGTTGCGGTTGGCTTCCAGCAACTCGTCGGTACGCGCCGCGACCCGCTGTTCCAATTCGTCGTTGAGGCGGATGTAGCGATTGCGCTCGGCTTCCAGCTCGTCGAGGCGCGCGGTCAGTTCGGGGTAATGACTCTTGCGCGCCGAGTGGTTGCCCAGCCCCAGGAGCCCCGCGAGTGCCCGTTGCTGATCGTCAGAGAGCTTCGCCATAGACGACCTCGACGTCACGCTGGCTGGATTCACGCGGGTTGGTAAGGATGCACGGGTCGTGCATGGCGTGCTGCGACAGAAAGGGAATGTCCGCCACTCGAATCCCATGCAGGCCGAGGGTTTCATGGAAGCCGATCGCATGCTTCAACGCGATCAAATGGTCCACCAGCCGGCCGCAGATTTGCCGGTGGTTGAGGCCCCGGCAATCAATGCCGAAGGTCTCGGCAATCACCTTGAAACGCTCCGGTGCCGCGCTGTAGTTGAACGCCACCACATGTTCCACCAGCACCGCGTTGCACAGGCCATGGGGCAGGTCGAGAAAGCCGCCAAGGCTGTGGGACATGGCATGCACCGCGCCGAGGATCGCGTTGGAAAACGCCAGCCCGGCCTGCATGCTGCCCAGCATGATTTTCTCCCGCAGGGCGATGTCGCCGGGGTTGGCGATCATCTGCACCAGGTTGCCATTGATCAGGCGCATGGCTTCCAGCGCGTGGGGATCGGTCAGCGGGCCGTGGCCGGTGGACACGAAGGCCTCGATGGCATGCACCAGCGCATCGATGCCGGTACAGGCCGAGAGAAACGGGTCCATGCTCGCCGTGGTTTCCGGGTCGATCAGTGAAACATCGGGCACCACCGCCTTGCTGACGATGGAGAACTTCATGCGCTCCTGCTGGTTGGAAATGATCACGAACTGCGAGACATCCGCCGAGGAGCCCGCGGTAGTCGGGATCAGGATCAGCGGCGGGCTCGGCACGCGGATGGTGTCGACGCCTTCGAAGTCGAGGATGCTGCAGCCATGGGCGACCACGATGCCGATGGCCTTGCCGCAGTCCATCGGGCTGCCGCCACCGACGGCGACGATCACGTCGCAATGGTTTTCACGGTAGACCTCGGCGCCGAGCATCACCTCTTCAACCCGGGGGTTGGGCGAAACGGCGGTGTACAGGCAGTAGTCGATGCCGATGGCTTGCAGGCTGGCCTCGACATCGGCCACCCAGCCGACAGCAACCACGCCGGGATCACTCACCACCAACACCTTGCGCGCGCCAAAGGTCTTGGCGTAGTTGCCTACGTTGTGCCGGCAGCCGGCGCCAAAGATGATTTCAGGGGAAACGAATTTACGCAGGAGACTCAGGTTCGGGCTCATTGGTAAGCCTGTTTTTATTATTCTGGAAGATGCGCTCCACACTAACCCATCCGACACTGAATGCAATCAGACCAATGGGTGGCGCTGAAACCGCGACGTACGGCACGATCTACTACTTTGGTACTGATTCCCCTCTCTATCGTCGCATTCCCAAGGCATCGAGACTGGCATGTAATGGGCGCATGACCCTATGGATCGGACCTGCTTGAATAAGCAAAAACAATAAGGCGAACGTCCATGTACAAAATTCTGATAGCCGACGATCACCCACTGTTTCGCGAGGCGATCCACAACGTCATCAGCGACGGGTTCCCGGGCAGCGAAGTGATGGAAACCGGCGACCTGGACAGCGCCCTGACCATGAGCCAGGAGCACGACGATCTGGATCTGATCCTGCTGGACCTGAACATGCCGGGCATGCACGGCCTCAATGGCCTGATCAACCTGCGCAACGAGTCGCCGACGATTCCGGTGGTGATCGTGTCCGCCGAGCAGGACAAGCAGGTCGTGCTGCAAGCCATCACCTATGGCGCGGTGGGGTTTATCACCAAGTCCTCGCCCAGGCTGCAGATGACCGAGGCAATCCAACAGATTCTCAACGGCAATGTGTATTTGCCGCCGGAGATTATTCGCAGCCAGAAAATCGGCGGGCAACGGCGCATGAATGATTGCCTGGGGCTTGCGCCGGAGCTGCTGCAGGCCCTGACCCGCAAGCAATTGCTGGTGCTGGAGCGGATGACCAAGGGTGACTCGAACAAGCAGATCGCCTATAGTCTGGAGATTGCCGAGACCACGGTGAAGGCCCATGTCTCGGCGATCCTGCGCAAGTTGAACGTGCACAATCGGGTGCAGGCGATTCTCAGCGCCGGGGACATCGACTTTGGTGCCTACCTGCGGCGCTGATACCCGTAGGGGCGGGATGCTGACCGCATTTCAAGGCACCTGCATGAGGGCCCGAAACAGCATGCCCGCCGCCACCAGTACACACAGGGTGGCAAAACCCACCTGCAAGGTGCGCGCCTTGATCACCGAGCACAGGCGCCGCCCCGCTAACATGCCGACAATGCTCGAACCGATAAACACCCAGCCCATCGGCTCGATACTGACCCCGGCATGAAACGCGCCGATCACGCCGATCAACGAGATCAGGCTGATCACCATCAGCGAGGTGGCGACGATGCCGCGCATCTGCACATCGGTCAGTTGCTTGAACGCCGGTACGATCAGGAAGCCGCCGCCCACGCCGAGCAACCCCGAGACCGCACCGGTCACTGCGCCGAGGGCGGCCAGGGTGGCGGTGCATTTGGCGGTCCAGGAAAAGCGCCCGGTCTGTTGATCGAGCATGCAGTTCTTCTGGCCCCACGACGCGGTGCCGTGATCGCTCGGCCCGGCCTCAAGCTTCTCCCGTTGCAGCATGCGCCAGGCCACCAGCACCATCAGCGCGCTGAACAGGCCCATCAGGACGTTCTCCGACATCTGGTGGGCGAAGAATACCCCCAGCGGCGAAAACAGCGCGCCAAGCAGCGCAATCAGCAGCGCCGCGCGGTAACGCACCAGGCCATGGCGCAAACCGTCGACAGCCCCCACGGCAGCGGCCGCGCCCACCGCGAACAACGACACGGGCGCGGCCTGGGTCATGGTCAACCCCAGCCCCAATACCAGGGCCGGGACACCAAGAATGCCGCCCCCGGCGCCGGTCAGGCCCATGACCAACCCCATCAACACGCCCAGAAAACTTGCCAGCAGCATAGGGTTGCCTCAATCCACCTTGGCCAGACGGGTCAGCCACTCGCGGCCCTTGAGCATGCCGTTCCAGTAGAACCACGGCAGGAAACTCGCCTTGAGGAACCACGCCGAACGCCGCGCCACAGTCGGGTCGAGGGGAAAGGTCGGCAGCAACTTGCCGCCATAGCCGAACTCGGCCAGCACCACCTTACCCTTCTCCACGGTCAGCGGGCAGGAGCCATAGCCGTCGTACTTGAGGGGCAACGGTGCCTGTCTGCGCAGGGCCAGCAGGTTTTCCGCCACCACCACGATTTGCTTGCGCACCGCCGCGGCGGTCTTGGCGTTGGTGGTGGAACACACATCGCCCAGGCCGAAGATGTGCGGGTAGCGCAGGTGTTGCAGGCTCTGGGGATTCACTTCGCACCAGCCGGCGGCATCGGCCAGGGGGCTGTGGCGAATGAAGTCCGGCGAGACCTGTGGCGGGACGACGTGCAGCAGGTCGAAGGTTTTCTCTTCGACGCGCACATTGCCTTCGGCGTCCTTGATTTCGAACCAGGCCTTGCGCGCGGGGCCGTCGACCTTGACCAGGTTGGAGTTGAATGCCAGTTGCGCCGAGTACTTTTCAACGTACTTCATCAGCGGCGGCACGAAGGTCGGCACGCCGAACAAGGCAGCGCCGGCCAGGTTGAATTCGACCTTGATGTTTTTCAGGTCACCCTGGCGGAGCCAGTGATCGCACGACAGGTACATGGCTTTTTGCGGAGCGCCGGCACATTTGATCGGCATGGCCGGTTGGGTAAAGATCGCCTTGCCATTTTTGAGTTGCTGCACCAGCTGCCAGGTGTAGGCGGCGTGCTCATAGCTGTAGTTGGACGTTACGCCATGCCGGCCGAGGGTCTCTTGCAGGCCTTCGATCTTCTCCCAGGCCAGGCGCAGGCCCGGGCACACGATGAGGTTCTTCCAGCTGACGCGCTGGCCGCTGTCGAGCACCAGGGTTTGCTCGTCGGGCAGTAATTCGCTGACCGCGGCCTGGATCCAGGTGACGCCGTTGGGCAGCACGTCGGCCATGGGGCGCACGGTCCTGGTAACGTCATAAGCCCCACCGCCCACCAGGGTCCAGGCCGGCTGGTAGTAGTGGTGGTCGCTGGGCTCGATCAGGATGATGTTCAGGTGCGGGTCGCGCTTGAGCAGGCTGGCCAGCAGGCCGATGCCTGCCGAGCCGCCACCGATGACAACGATATCGCCACTGATGGTAGGTCCCCAGTGTTGGTCGTTCATGGTCTATGGCCTTTTTCAGTTAATGCACGCAAGGGCCGTTGCCGTATGGCACCACGCCCTAGCTGTTTGCCACCACGATGCCATCCTTTGCCTCGGGTCCTTTAATTCACTTAAGCTCACAAGGTTATGTGGAAACCTAACTGAATGTAAGTCGCCATTAGCTATCTGGGAAACCCGTCATGTCAGCGTTGATTCAATCCTTTCTGGACGAGGCGTCGTCGACCTACACCTACGTCGTCTATGAAACGGACGGTGGCCCATGCGCCATCGTTGATTCGGTGCTCAACTACGACCCGGCCTCCGGACGCACCGGCACCGGCCAGGCGGACAAGGTGATCGCGTTTGTGCGCGAGCATGGCTTGCAGGTGCAGTGGTTGCTGGAAACCCACGCCCATGCGGATCATCTGTCGGCTGCGCCTTATTTGCGTCGCCAGCTGGGGGGCAAGATCGCGATTGGCCAGTCCATCAGCAAGGTGCAGGGAGTGTTCAAGAACCTGTTCAACCTGGAGCCGGAGTTTCGGGTGGATGGGTCGCAGTTCGACCATCTGTTTGCGCCGGATGAGGTGTTTCACATCGGCAACCTGAAGGCCCAGGCGCTGCATGTGCCGGGGCATACGCCGGCGGATATGGCTTACCTGATTGATGACCAGTTGATTCTGGTGGGCGACACGCTGTTCATGCCGGACGTGGGCACGGCGCGCTGCGATTTCCCTGGTGGGGATGCGCGCCAGCTGTATGGGTCGATGCGCAAGCTGTTGGCCTTCGCGCCTGAAACCCGCCTTTATGTGTGCCATGACTATCCGCCCGAAGGACGCGCAGCCAAGTGCCTGACCACGGTGGCTGAACAGCGGGCGGGGAATATTCATGTGCATGACGGGGTGGATGAGGCGGCGTTTGTCGAGATGCGCACCACGCGGGATGCCGGGTTGGGCATGCCCACGCTGTTGTTGCCGGCGATTCAGGTGAATGTGCGGGCCGGGGTGATGCCGCCGGCGGAAGGAAATGGGGTGGTTTATTTGAAGATTCCCCTCAACCAGCTTTGAAATGCACTACAAAATGTGGGAGCGGGCTTGCTCGCGAATGCGGTGTATCAGTCTATATTTTCGGTGACTGACACTCCCCATTCGCGAGCAAGCCCGCTCCCACATTTGTTTTGTGTCGTTCGTTAGCCGAGGTTGATGCCGTTGGCCGGTAGCGGCAGCGCGGTTTTGTAGCGCACTTGCTTGAGGGCAAAGCTGGAGCGGATGTTGGCGACACCCGGGACTTTGGTCAGGAAGTCCATCATGAAACGCTCCAGGGACTGGATGGTGGGCACCAGCACCCGAATCAGATAATCGGGGTCGCCGGCCATCAGGTAGCACTCCATCACTTCGGGGCGATCCGAAATCGCCCCTTCGAATTGCTGCAATGCCAATTCGTTCTGCTTTTCCAGGCTGACGTGGATGAACACATTGACGTGCAGCCCCAGCAGGTCGGCGTCCAGCAGCGTCACCTGGTCGCGAATCAGCCCCAGTTCTTCCATGGCCTTGACCCGGTTGAAACACGGCGTGGGCGACAGGTTGACCGAACGGGCCAGGTCGGCGTTGGTGATGCGAGCGTTCTCCTGAAGGGCGTTCAGAATGCCGATATCGATACGGTCCAGTTTGCGCATGAGACAAAACCACCTGTTTATTATGTTTATGCAGTTTTTTTATCCCCAAATGATCTCCAACGCAATGAAACAGAGATAAATATTCTCCTGAGCCGAGCCTATGATTGTTGTAGGACAAGATTTCTTCTACCCGAAGAAGGACTGTCAGCTACCGCGCCCACTACAAGAAATTCACAAGATAGAGCGTAGAAAGCCATGACTCAGCAGTACGAACCACTGCGCCTGCACGTTCCCGAACCCTCGGGCCGCCCAGGCTGCAAGACCGACTTTACCTACCTGCGCCTGACTGACGCTGGCCTGGTGCGCAAACCCCCCATCGACGTAGAACCCGCCGACACCGCCGACCTGGCCAAGGGCCTGATTCGCGTGCTCGACGATCAAGGCCAGGCCCTCGGCCCATGGGCTGAAGGCGTGCCGGTGGAGATTCTGCGCAAGGGCATGCGCGCCATGCTCAAGACGCGGATCTTCGACAACCGCATGGTGGTCGCCCAGCGTCAGAAGAAGATGTCGTTCTACATGCAGAGCCTCGGCGAAGAAGCCATCGGCAGCGCCCAGGCCCTGGCCTTGAACATCGACGACATGTGCTTCCCCACCTACCGTCAGCAAAGCATCCTGATGGCCCGGGAAGTGCCGCTGGTAGACCTGATCTGCCAACTGCTGTCCAACGAGCGCGACCCGCTCAAGGGCCGCCAGTTGCCGATCATGTACTCGGTAAAAGATGCCGGCTTCTTCACGATTTCCGGCAACCTCGCCACCCAATTCGTACAAGGCGTGGGCTGGGGCATGGCCTCGGCCATCAAGGGCGATACCAAGATTGCCTCGGCCTGGATCGGCGACGGCGCCACCGCTGAGTCCGACTTCCACACCGCCCTCACCTTCGCCCACGTGTACCGGGCGCCGGTCATCCTTAACGTAGTGAACAACCAATGGGCGATCTCCACCTTCCAGGCCATCGCCGGCGGTGAAGCCACGACCTTTGCCGGACGCGGCGTGGGTTGCGGCATCGCCTCCCTGCGGGTGGACGGCAACGACTTTGTCGCGGTGTACGCCGCCTCCGCCTGGGCCGCCGAACGTGCCCGCCGTAACCTGGGGCCGACCCTGATCGAGTGGGTGACCTACCGCGCCGGCCCGCACTCCACCTCCGATGACCCGTCCAAATACCGTCCCGCCGACGACTGGAGCCACTTCCCGCTGGGCGACCCGATCGCCCGCCTCAAGCAGCACCTGATCAAGATTGGTCATTGGTCCGAAGAGGAACACGCGGCGGTCAGTGCCGAACTTGAAGCCGAAGTGCTCAAGGCCCAGAAAGAAGCCGAACAGTACGGCACCCTGGCCGGTGGCCAGATTCCAAGCGCCGCGACCATGTTCGAAGACGTTTATAAAGAGATGCCGGAGCACTTGAAGCGCCAGCGTCAAGAGTTGGGGATCTGACATGAACGATCACAACAACAATATCGAGCTGGAAACCGCCATGACCACCACGACCATGACCATGATCCAGGCCTTGCGCTCGGCCATGGATGTGATGCTTGAGCGAGATGACAATGTGGTGGTGTTCGGCCAGGACGTCGGTTACTTCGGCGGCGTGTTCCGCTGCACCGAAGGCCTGCAGAACAAGTACGGCACCTCGCGGGTGTTCGACGCACCGATCTCCGAAAGCGGGATCGTCGGCGTGGCGGTCGGCATGGGCGCCTATGGCCTGCGGCCGGTGGCCGAGATTCAGTTCGCCGACTACGTATACCCCGCCACCGACCAGATCATTTCCGAAGCCGCCCGCCTGCGTTATCGCTCGGCCGGCCAGTTCACGGCACCGCTGACCATGCGCATGCCCTGCGGCGGCGGCATCTACGGCGGCCAGACCCACAGCCAGAGTATTGAAGCGGTGTTCACCCAGGTCTGCGGCCTGCGCACGGTGATGCCGTCCAATCCGTACGACGCCAAGGGCCTGCTGATCGCCTCCATCGAAAACGATGACCCGGTGATCTTCCTCGAACCCAAGCGCCTGTATAACGGCCCGTTCGACGGCCACCACGACCGCCCGGTAACCCCGTGGTCGAAACACCCGCAAGCGCAGGTGCCGGACGGTTACTACACCGTGCCGCTGGATGTGGCCGCCATCGCCCGCCCGGGCAAGGACGTGACGATCCTCACCTACGGCACCACGGTGTATGTGTCGCAAGTCGCCGCCGAAGAAACCGGCATCGACGCCGAAGTCATCGACCTGCGCAGCCTGTGGCCGCTGGACCTGGAAACCATCGTCAATTCCGTGAAGAAAACCCGTCGCTGCGTGATCGTTCACGAAGCCACCCGTACCTGCGGGTTCGGCGCCGAGCTGGTGGCGCTGGTGCAGGAGCATTGCTTCCACTACCTGGAAGCGCCGATCGAGCGCGTCACCGGTTGGGATACCCCGTATCCCCACGCGCAAGAGTGGGCGTATTTCCCTGGCCCGACCCGAGTGGGCGCGGCTTTGCATCGGGTTATGGAGGTCTGAATGGGCACGCACGTTATCAAGATGCCGGACATTGGCGAAGGCATCGCAGAAGTTGAATTGTCGGTATGGCACGTCAAGGTCGGCGACCTGGTGGTAGAAGACCAGGTGCTGGCGGACGTGATGACCGACAAGGCCATGGTGGACATTCCGTCGCCGGTGCACGGCAAGGTGATTTCCCTCGGCGGCGAGCCGGGGGAAGTCATGGCGGTGGGCAGTGTTTTGATCAGTATCGAAGTGGAAGGCGCGGGCAATACCAGGGAGTCGGCGTTGTCGGCGGTGGTTGAAGAGGTCGCGCCGGCACCGGCTCCTGCACCGAAAGTCGAAGCCAGGGCCGCGCCGGTGGTTGAACCCAAGCCGGCAGCCAAACCTGCGGTGGCGGCTGCGCAAGCGCCCGTGGCCCGCGAGGCCGATGACCGCCCGCTGGCCTCCCCGGCCGTGCGCAAACATGCGCTGGATGCTGGCATCCAGCTACGACTGGTCCAGGGCTCCGGCCCGGCCGGCCGGATTCTGCATGAAGATCTGGACGCTTACTTGCTCCAGGGTCCGGCGAAAAATTCCGGGGCCTCCAACCCGTACGCCGAACGCAACGACGAGCAGCAAATCCCGGTGATCGGCATGCGCCGCAAGATCGCCCAGCGCATGCAGGACGCCACCCGGCGCGCCGCGCATTTCAGCTATGTGGAAGAGATCGACGTCACGGCCCTCGATGAGTTGCGCGTGCACCTCAACGAGAAACACGGCGCTACCCGCGGCAAGCTGACCCTGCTGCCGTTCCTGGTGCGGGCCATGGTCGTCGCATTGCGCGACTATCCGCAGATCAACGCGCGTTATGACGACGAAGCCCAGGTCATCACCCGCCTCGGCGCGGTGCATGTGGGTGTCGCCACCCAGAGCGATGTCGGCCTGATGGTGCCGGTGGTGCGTCACGCCGAAGCCCGCGACCTGTGGGGCACGGCGCAAGAAATCAATCGCTTGGCGAATGCGGCGCGCAATGGCAAGGCCAGTCGCGATGAGCTGTCGGGCTCGAGCATCACCCTGACCAGCCTCGGTGCGTTGGGCGGGATTGTCAGCACCCCGGTGCTGAACCTGCCGGAAGTGGCCATCGTCGGGGTCAACCGCATTGTCGAGCGGCCGATGGTGATCAAGGGCCAGATTGTGATCCGCAAGATGATGAACCTCTCCAGCTCCTTCGATCACCGGGTGGTCGATGGCATGGACGCGGCGCAATTCATCCAGGCCATCCGTGGCCTGCTCGAACAACCCGCCAGCCTGTTCCTGGAGTAACCCATGTCTCAAACATTGCACACCACGCTGCTGATCATCGGCGGCGGGCCTGGCGGTTACGTGGCAGCGATTCGCGCCGGCCAGCTGGGCATCCCGACCATCCTGGTGGAAGGCCAATCGCTGGGCGGCACCTGCCTGAACATCGGCTGCATTCCGTCCAAGGCGCTGATCCATGTCGCCGAACAGTTCCAGCAAACCGTGCACCACAGCCAGGGTTCGCCGTTGGGTATCGAAGTCGATGTGCCGACCCTGGACATCGGCAAAAGCGTTGAATGGAAAGACGGCATCGTCGACCGCCTGACCACCGGCGTAGCCGCGCTGCTGAAAAAACACAAGGTCCAGGTCATCCAGGGCTGGGCCAAGGTCGTGGACGGCAAGACCGTCGTTGTCGGCGACCAGCGCATCCAGTGTGAACACCTGTTGCTGGCCACCGGCTCGAAAAGTGTCAACCTGCCGATGCTGCCGATTGGCGGGCCGATCATCTCCTCCACCGAAGCCCTGGCGCCGAAACGCATCCCGAAACGCTTGATCGTGGTGGGCGGCGGCTACATTGGCCTGGAATTGGGGATTGCCTATCGCAAGCTCGGTGCCGAGGTCAGCGTGGTTGAGGCCCAGGACCGGATTTTGCCGGCCTACGACGCCGAACTGACCCAACCGGTGGCCGAATCCCTGAAGCAACTGGGGGTGAAGGTGTTCCTCAAACACAGCGTCACCGGTTTCGAGAACAATACCCTGCAAGTGCGCGACCCCAGCGGCGAGACGCTGTCGCTGGAAACCGACCAGGTGCTGGTTGCCGTTGGTCGCAAACCCAACACCCAGGGCTGGAACCTCGAAGCCTTGAACCTGGACATGAACGGCTCGGCGATCAAGATCGACAGCCGCTGCCAGACCAGCATGCGCAATGTGTGGGCCATCGGCGACCTCAGCGGTGAACCGATGCTCGCCCACCGGGCCATGGCCCAGGGCGAAATGGTCGCCGAACTGATCAGCGGTAAATCCCGCGAATTCAACCCGGCCGCGATCCCGGCGGTGTGCTTCACCGACCCGGAACTGGTAGTGGTCGGCAAGACCCCGGACGAAGCCAGGGCGGCCGGGCTGGACTGCATCGTGTCGAGCTTCCCGTTCGCCGCCAATGGCCGGGCCATGACCCTGGAGTCGAAAACCGGCTTCGTGCGGGTAGTGGCGCGCCGCGACAATCACCTGATCGTCGGCTGGCAGGCGGTAGGCGTTGGCGTCTCGGAACTGTCCACGGCCTTCGGCCTGAGCCTGGAAATGGGTTCACGCCTGGAAGACGTGGCGGGCACCATCCACGCCCACCCGACCCTCGGCGAAGCGGTACAGGAAGCAGCCCTGCGGGCCCTGGGGCATGCATTGCATCTATAAAATGGCGAAGTTCAAATGTGGGAGCGGGCTTGCTCGCGAAAGCGGTGGATCAGCACCGAATGCATCGAATGACACGCCGCATTCGCGAGCAAGCCCGCTCCCACACAAGCCAAGAATGAAGTATTGTTGCGCCCATCCAGAAATAAACCATAAGCCTGCCTTCGACCAGGCGGTTGACAAAAGATAGAGGGTGTCATGGGTAACGAAAGCATCAATTGGGACAAGCTGGGTTTTGACTACATCAAGACCGACAAGCGTTTCCTCCAGACCTGGAAAGACGGCGAGTGGCAAAAAGGCACCCTGACCGACGACAACGTGCTGCACATCAGCGAGGGCTCCACCGCCCTGCACTACGGCCAGCAATGCTTTGAAGGCCTCAAGGCCTACCGCTGCAAGGACGGTTCGATCAACCTGTTCCGCCCCGACCAGAATGCCGCGCGCATGCAGCGCAGCTGTGGCCGCCTGCTGATGCCACAAGTGCCGACCGACGCCTTCATCGAAGCCTGCAAGGAAGTGGTCCGCGCCAACGAGCGGTTCATCCCGCCGTACGGCACCGGCGGCGCGCTGTACCTGCGCCCGTTCGTGATCGGCACCGGTGACAACATCGGCGTGCGCACCGCGCCGGAATTCATCTTCTCGATCTTCTGCATCCCGGTCGGCGCCTACTTCAAGGGCGGCCTGACCCCGCACAACTTCCTGATCTCCGGCTACGACCGTGCGGCTCCCAACGGCACCGGCGCAGCCAAGGTCGGTGGCAACTACGCCGCCAGCCTGATGCCCGGTTCCCTGGCGAAAAAAGCCAACTTCGCCGACTGCATCTACCTCGACCCGGCCACCCACTCGAAGATCGAAGAAGTCGGCTCGGCCAACTTCTTCGGGATCACCCACGACAACAAGTTCGTCACCCCGAACTCGCCGTCGGTGTTGCCAGGCATCACCCGCCTGTCGCTGATCGAGCTGGCAAAATCGCGCCTGGGCCTGGAAGTGGTTGAAGGCGACGTGCTGATCGACAAGCTGTCGGACTTCAAGGAAGCCGGCGCCTGCGGCACCGCCGCCGTGATCACCCCGATCGGCGGCATCGAGTACAAAGACAAGCTGCACGTGTTCTACAGCGAAAAAGAAGTCGGCCCGGTCACCCAGAAGCTCTACAAAGAGCTGACTGGCGTACAGTCCGGCGACGTCGAAGCGCCTGAGGGCTGGATCGTCAAGGTCTAAGCAACACTGCAAAACCAAACTGTGGGAGCGGGCTTGCTCGCGAAAGCGGAATGTCAGTCGACAGATTTATTGGCTGATCCACCGCATTCGCGAGCAAGCCCGCTCCCACATTTGCTTTCAGTGCTTGGAAAACCGGGCTTCAGGCCTTATCCATCGGGATGTTTTCCAGGATCTTCTTGCCCATGCTGATCCGCGGCTCCGCGCCATAACCCAGCGCCTCATAAAACCCCATCACCGCGTCATTGCCACTGGTGATCTGCAGGTTGATCTTCATGCAACCCAGCGCCGTCAACGCCTGCTCCGCATGCCGCACCAACGAGGCGCCCAGGCCCTGGCGGCGATAGTCGTTGTGCACCGCCACTGAATACAACCAGCCACGATGCCCGTCGTAGCCTGCGAGGATGGTACCGATCACCGCCTTCTTGTCGGTGGCCACGAAGAACAACCCATCGTTGACCGCCAGCTTCTTGTCGATCGCCAGGCTCGGCAGGTTATGCGCCGCGTCATAACCAAACGCCGCCTGCCACAACGCCACTACCTGCGCCCGATGGGCCCGATCGCGATAGACGCCGATGGGATGGCGGGATGACAACGCCTTCTCCATCACCAGCGTGCGCTCATTGCCATGGTAGACATCGCGCACCGTGTGGAAACCGAGCTTGGTGTAGAACGGCTCGGCCGTCAGCGAAGACGGCACATGCAACAAGGTCACCCCGGCTTCCCGGGCACGCAGCTCGATTTCAATCATCAGCAAGCGCCCGATGCCCTGCCCTTGCAGCGCCGGATTGACGAAGACCGAGCGCACCACATTGGCGTCAAGTGCCGCCGTGGCAACGATCACCTCATCCTGAATGGCCACCAGCACCGTTCGACGCGCGAGCAACGCCACGACAGCCTCGGGAGTAAAGTTGCTCGCCACCCGCGCAATCACATCCGCCGGATAATCCCGGGCGTTGCTGTCATGCAGGGCCGCCAGGATGACCTGGCTGATGCCCTCGGCATCGGTAGTTTGGGCGAGACGAACTTCAGTGGGCATGGTTTCTCCATCCAGACAAAAAACCTCAGGCAACACAATACCAATGTGGGAGCGGGCTTGCTCGCGAAGGCGGTGTATCAGCCACCGAATTTATTAACTGACCCACCGCTTTCGCGAGCAATCCCACATTTTGATCTCCACTCACCTCCACAGCCGATTCGGCTGCTCCACCCCACTTTTCAGCTTTCCCGGCTGAGCCACCCCCTCACTTCAGCCGGGATTCTTCCTTCACACCGCACAAAATAGCCTCACTGCCCAACCCATGGACCCGTGCCCCCATGCAAACCACCAACACTGTCCTGATGATCCGCCCGGCGCACTTCGCCTTCAACCCGGACACCGCGATCAACAACCGCTTCCAGCGTGCGCCCCTCGACCCGTTGGCGGCACAGCAGAAAGCGCTGGAAGAGTTCGACGGCTACGTCGACACCCTGCGCCACCACGGCGTGGAAGTGCTGGTGGTACAAGACACCCCCGCTCCCCATACCCCGGATTCGATCTTCCCCAACAACTGGTGGAGCAGCCACGCCGACGGCAGCCTGGTGCTGTACCCGATGGAAGGCCAGAACCGACGACTGGAACGCGACAAAGGCGTGCTGCAAGTGCTGGAGCAACGCTTCGCGATCCACAACACCATCGACTTCAGCCACCTCGAACAACAGAACATGTTCCTCGAAGGCACCGGCAGCATGGTCCTCGACCGCCAGCACCGCATCAGCTACGCCTGCCATTCCGGGCGTACCCATCAGGACGCCCTGCGCCAGTTCGCCGAACGCCTGGACTACCAGGTCTGCGTATTCCACGCCGTCGACCGCCACCACGCGCCGATCTACCACAGCAACGTAATGATGAGTGTCGGCCGCGACCTCTCCGTGGTGTGCCTGCAAGCCCTGCCCGATGACCGCGAGCGCCAGGCCCTTGAACGCTCCCTGCGCGATACCGGCAAAGACATCGTCGCCCTGGACTTCGACCAGCTGGAAGCCTTCGCCGGCAACATGCTCGAAGTCCATGACCGCGACGGCCAGCCGCTGCTGGTGATGTCGGCCAGCGCCTGGGGCTCCCTCAAGCCCGCCCAGCGCCAGCACGTGGAGCGTCACACCCGGCCGGTGGTGGTGAACATCGACAACATCGAACGCATCGGCGGCGGCAGTGCCCGCTGCATGTTGGCGGAAGTACATCTGCCCGCCCGCCCCTCATTTCAATAAGGAGTCTTCCCATGACCCGCTATATCGACGTCAACGACTTGAGCTACCTGGTTTCGCAAAAAGGCCTGCAAACCTGCATTACCGAGATGGCCGAGTACATCCGCGCCGACTACCTGCGCTGGCAGGACTTTGAAAAATGCGCGCGCCTGGCCAACCACTCGCCCGAGGGCGTGATCGAGCTGATGCCGGTGTCCGACGCGTCGCTGTACGCCTTCAAATACGTGAACGGCCACCCGAAAAACACCCAGAGCGGCATGCTCACCGTCATGGCCTTCGGCGCCCTGGGTGATGTGGACACCGGCAAACCGGTACTGCTGGCGGAAATGACCCTGACCACCGCGATCCGCACGGCCGCCACCTCGGCCCTGGTGGCGCGCTACCTGGCCCGGGACAACAGCCGCAGCATGGCGCTGATCGGCAACGGCTCCCAGAGTGAGTTCCAGGCCCTGGCCTTCCACGCGATGCTGGGCATCACTGAAATCCGCCTGTTCGACATCGACGCCAAGGCCACCGCCAAACTGGCCGCCAACCTCAAAGCCTTCCCGGCGATCAAGGTGATCCTGGCAGGCAGCGTTGCCGAAGCCGTGAAAGGCGCCGACATCGTCACCACCGTCACCGCCGACAAGGCCTACGCCACCATCCTCACGGACGAGATGATCGAACCGGGCATGCACCTGAATGCCGTCGGTGGCGACTGCCCCGGCAAGACCGAACTGGACCGACGAATCGTCGAACGGGCCCGCGTGATTGTCGAGTACGAGCCACAAAGCCGCATCGAAGGCGAAATCCAGCACATGCCGGAAGATTCGCCGGTCACCGAGCTGTGGCAAGTGATCAACGGCCAGGCGCCAGGCCGCGAAAACGCGCGCCAGGTCACCCTGTTCGACTCGGTAGGTTTTGCCATCGAAGACTACTCCGCCCTGCGTTACGTACTGGACGTGGCCAAGGCGCTGGACGTGGGCAGCGAACTGGAACTGGTGCCGGACCTTGCCGACCCCAAGGACCTGTTTGCCCGCCTGGCCCAAGCACCGGTGGCACAGCAGAAAAAGCGCGCCTGAGACCGCTCTGGCCTGCCGCTTTGCGTGAAAGGCAGGCCGGAAAAACCCGGTCAACAAGCCGATTCAGCGGGTGCCGCAGCCGTTTCCGCTGTGACCCGCGTTTTAACAGCACATTCCGCCCGCCGCAGCGGGGGTAAACGACACAAAAAACGCACCATCTTGAAGCATTCTCTCTGACAACAAACAGCCCAATGTGGCGAGGCAGCCCAATGTGGCGAGGGAGCTTGCTCCCGCTGGAGTGCGTAGCGCTCCCGGGATTTTGGGGCCGCTGCGCAGCCCAGCGGGAGCAAGCTCTCTCGCCACAAAAGCCAGCTCGCCTTAGCTTTCAACTTTTCTACTGCCCTGACATCAATTACAAAATATAGGGAATACACATGACTCCGCTCCGATCACTTTTCGCTGCGCTGCTCCTGCCATTGGCCGCAACCGCTGCCCAGGCTCAGGAATGGAAAGAAATCCGCTTTGGGGTTTTCCCCGAATACCCACCGTTTGAATCCGTCGCCGCCGACGGCAGCCTGCAAGGTTTCGACATCGACCTGGGCAACGCCATCTGCGCCAAGCTGGAAGTCAAATGCGTGTGGGTCCACAACGAATTCGACGGCATGATCCCGGCCCTGCGCGCCCGCAAGTTCGACGCCATCATGTCCTCCATGGCCGTGACCCCGGCCCGCCAGAAAGTCATCGACTTCAGCGACCGGCTGTTCCTCAGCCCGACCTCGGTGATCACCCGCAAAAGCGCCGACTTCGGCGACACCCCCGAATCCCTGAAAGGCAAACAGGTCGGCGTGCTGCAAGGCTCGCTGCAGGAAGCCTACGCCCGTGCGCACCTGGCAAAACTTGGCGCGCAGATCAAGGCGTACCAGTCCCAGGAACAGAACTACGCCGACCTGCAAAACGGTCGCCTCGACGCCACCCTGACCGACAAGCTCGAAGCCCAGCTCAACTTCCTGTCCAAACCTGAAGGCGCCGACTTCAAGACCGGCCCGGCCTTCAAGGACCCGACCCTGCCGCTCGACATCGCCATGGGCCTGCGCAAGAACGACAAAGACCTGGTGGAGCTGATCAACAAAGGCATCGCCGCCGTCCAGGCCGATGGCACCTACACACAGATCCAGAAGAAATACTTCGGCGATCAGGATATCTACAACGAGTGACGCCTCATGTGGGAGCGAGCTTGTGTGGGAGCGGGCTTGCTCGCGAAAGCGGTGGGTCAGTCACACATGTATTGACTGAAACGCTGTCTTCGCGAGCAAGCCCGCTCCCACACAAGCTCGCTCCCACAGTAAAACTCTGCGCCCCATCGAGATACTTCCCATGAATGAACTCCTCAACTTGCAAGGCTTCGGCCCGCTGCTGGCCCAGGGTGCCTGGATGACGGTCAAGCTGGCGTTCCTGGCGCTGCTGCTGAGCCTGTCCCTGGGACTGCTCGCCGCCGCCGCCAAGCTCTCCAGCGTCAAGCTGCTGCGGGTTCCGGCCACGCTCTACACCACGCTGATTCGCAGCGTGCCGGACCTGGTGCTGATCCTGCTGATTTTCTACAGCCTGCAACTGTGGCTGAACGACCTGAGTGAAATGCTCGGCTGGGCCTACTTCGAAATCGACCCGTTCACCGCCGGTGTCATCACCCTCGGTTTTATCTACGGTGCGTATTTCACCGAAAACTTTCGCGGGGCGATTCTCAGCGTGCCGGCCGGCCAGTTGGAAGCCGCCACCGCCTACGGCCTGAGCCGCTGGCAGCGCTTTCGCCTGGTGCTGTTCCCGCAACTGATGCGCTTTGCCCTGCCGGGCCTGGGCAACAACTGGCTGGTGCTGCTCAAGTCCACCGCGCTGGTGTCGATCATCGGCCTGTCAGACCTGGTCAAGGCCGCACAAAACGCCGGCAAGACCACCAATGACCCGCTGTATTTCCTGATCCTCGCGGGCCTGGTGTACCTGGTGATCACCACCCTCTCCAACCGCATCTTCAAACGCCTGGAACGGCGCTACAACGTGGGCATCAAGGGGATGGTGCGATGATCGAACTGATCCAGCAATACGGCCTGGCCTACCTGTTCACCGACGGCAACGGCTTTTCCGGGGTGGCGATGACCCTGTGGCTCTTCATTATCTCGGTGGTGCTGGGCTTCATCCTGTCGATCCCGCTGGCGATCGCGCGGGTGTCGGAACACTTCTGGATTCGCTGGCCAGTGGAGGTCTACACCTACCTGTTTCGCGGCACGCCGCTGTATATCCAGTTGCTGATTTGCTACACCGGCCTCTACGGCCTGGACGTGGTGCAGGACAACGCCCTGCTCAACCAGTTTTTTCGCAATGCACTGAACTGCACGCTGCTGGCGTTTGTACTGAACACGTGCGCCTACACCGTGGAAATCTTTGCCGGGGCGATTCGCAACATCCCCCACGGCGAGATCGAAGCCGCCAAGGCCTACGGCCTGCATGGCTGGCGCCTGAACCTGTTTGTGGTAGTGCCCGCCGCACTGCGTCGCGCACTGCCGGCCTACAGCAATGAAATGATCCTGATGCTGCACGCCACGTCCCTGGCGTTCACCGCCACCATTGCCGACATCCTCAAGGTGGCCCGCGACGCCAACGCCGAGACGTTCCTGACGTTCCAGGCCTTCGGCATCGCTGCCCTGTTGTACATGCTGCTGTCCTTTGCACTGGTGGGCCTGTTTCGACTGGCCGAACGTCGCTGGATGCGTTTTCTTGTTCCTACCCGAGGCTAACCCATGAATCAGTCCGCGCAGGCCCTGGCCGCTTATCCCACCGATGTACGCCCCGCTACCCAGCCGGTCGCCGTGGCCGAAAACGCCAACGTCAAACTCCAGGTCGAAGGCCTGCACAAACGCTATGGCGAGCATGAGGTGCTCAAGGGCGTTTCACTGAACGCGCGCAACGGCGACGTGATCAGCCTGATCGGCGCCAGCGGCTCCGGCAAGAGCACGATGCTGCGCTGCATCAACTTCCTCGAACAGCCGGACGCCGGGGTTATCACTCTCGATGGCATCAGCATCGAAATGCAGCAAGGCCGCGCCGGCACGCGCGCGCCGCACCAGGCGCAATTGCAGAACCTGCGCACCCGCCTGGCCATGGTGTTCCAGCACTTCAACCTGTGGAGCCACATGACCGTGCTGGAAAACATCACCATGGCGCCGCGCCGGGTGCTGGGGGTGAGCGCCGCCGAGGCGGAAAAACGCGCACGCCTGTACCTCGACAAGGTCGGCCTGCCGGGCCGGGTGGCGGACCAATACCCGGCATTCCTCTCCGGCGGCCAGCAACAGCGCGTGGCCATCGCCCGGGCCCTGGCGATGGAACCGGAGATCATTCTGTTCGACGAACCCACTTCGGCCCTCGACCCTGAACTTGTAGGAGAAGTGCTCAAAGTCATACAGACGTTGGCGGAGGAAGGTCGTACCATGCTCATGGTCACCCACGAAATGGGCTTTGCCCGCCAGGTGTCCAGCCAAGTGCTGTTCCTGCATCAGGGCCGCGTCGAGGAACAAGGCGGAGCCGAAATCCTCGACCAGCCGAACAGCGAACGCTTGCAGCAATTTCTTTCCAACCGATTGAAGTGAACACCACACACCATGGATACCAAGGCCACCGGACCGAACGCCTCACCTGTGCTGGACCGCATCGATGAAGCCATCATCGACGTGTTACGGCACCAGGGACGCATCACCTACGAAAAACTCTCGTCGCTGGTGCACCTGACGCCCAGGCCGTGCCTGGAACGGGTACGCAAGCTGGAACGACGCGGGGTCATCCGGGGTTATGGGGCGATCATCGACGTGCAGATGGTCTCGCCGGGGCTGTCACTGCTGGTGCTGGTGGCCCTCTCCAACCAGAGCGGGCGCTCGGCGCAGAAGGCGTTCGAGGCATGTGTCAAAGCCTGCCCGCAAGTGTTCGAGTGCCAGTTGATCAGCGGGCCGTTCGACTACAGCCTGCGCATGCGCTGCCGGGACATGGAGCACTACCGCGTGCTGACGGAAACCTGGCTGAACAATGATGAATTGCACATCGATAAGTTGGTGGCGCATCCCGAGCTGGCGGTCGTAAAAAACACCGCCACCGAACTGGCCTGAATCCGCCCCTACAGGCAATAGAGATCAAATGTGGGAGCGGGCTTGCTCGCGAATGCGGTGTATCAGTCGCTGGATGTGCTGCTGACACACCGCATTCGCGAGCAAGCCCGCTCCCACATTTAACCGTGCCCGCTTGAAATTCGCTTGCCTGGACGCGCCCCAATCATCTTCGCCTGCCCATCCCGCTGCTTGCCCGTGCGCGCCTCGCTGATCAGCCCCGGAATCAACTTGCCCTCCGGCAGATTCTTCCAGAACCGGCTCGGCAAATGCCCTTCCATCACCTTCGGATTCAACCGCGCCGGGTTAAAGATATGGCTGTAGTACGTCAACCACATCGCACTGTGGGGATCCTCGACATTCTGCGCCAACGCCTGCCATTCCACCGGGCATTGCCGCTGGTGAATCAACTGCTCCCCGTCGTAATAAACCCCATCCAGGGGCGTGGCGATCATCCAGCGATGACGCCCCATGCGCCCGACAAAATGCTGGCTGGCCACCTTCAAGATGTCGTGGGCCGGCTCATGCCACGCCACGTACTCCGGCAACTGCGGCCCCGCCTCTGCCGGCAATGCGATAAACCGCACAAACGCATGCAGGTGATGGGCCTCGCGCTGCACCTGCTTGATCCGCCGCTGCAATTCGCTGCCCAGCTTGTCCCCCGACATCATCGCCGTGCGGTCCCCATGGCTGACGCGCCACAGCACCTCATACAACAGGCTCCAGCGCTGTTCACCGTGATAACACGCGGCAGACTCCAGCAGCTCCAGCAGCGCCTTGGGAATCCGCGCCTGGAACGGCCCGCACTCGGCCGGGTACTGCTCGTCGGTGGCAAACAGGTCCGCCACCTCGGCCACGCCCCAACTCACGTGGCTGGGGTCGATCTGATGGCTGAGCAACCAGCGCGCCTGCTCGCGCCAGGTGCTGAACAGGTTGTCGCATTCCAGGCTGATCATCCCCACAGCCCCATTTGCTGCGGCTGCGGGCGGTCGCGCAGTTGTTCGCGCAGCAGCACGCTGGTGCTTTCCGCTTGCTGCGGGTGGTAGTCGCTGGTGATGAAAAACGGCTTGGCCTTGGTCAGCACACACCGCATGCGCGCCAGGTCTTCGAAGCGGATCTTGCGCTGGCGACGCAGGTCCACCAGCCGCTGGGTGGTGCGCAGGCCAATTCCGGGAATGCGCGCAATAAGCGTCGGCTCGGCCCGGTTCAAGTCCAGCGGGAACACCTCGCGGTGCTCCAGCGCCCAGGCCAGCTTGGGGTCGATATCCAGGGCCAGGTCGCCCGGCCCTTCAAACAGTTCATTGGCGCTGAACCCGTAGCTGCGCAACAGGAAATCCGCCTGGTACAAGCGGTGCTCGCGCATCAGCGGCGGCGCGGCCAGGGGCACGCTTTTCGGGCTGTTGGGGATCGGGCTGAACGCCGAGTAATACACCCGGCGCAGTTTGAAATTGCCGTACAACGCCTCGGCGCTGTGGAGAATGGTGCTGTCGTCGGTGTCATCGGCGCCGACGATCATCTGCGTGCTCTGCCCGGCCGGCGCGAAACGCGGCGCGCGGGGTTCGTTGAGCACCGTCTGCTCACCGGTATAGATGGTTTGCATGGCCTGCTTGATCGAGACGATCTGCTTCTCGGGCGCCAGGGTTTGCAGGCTCTTGTCCGTTGGCAACTCGATATTCACGCTGAGGCGATCGGCATACCGCCCCGCCTCGGCAATCAGTGCCGGGTCGGCTTCGGGAATGGTCTTGAGGTGGATGTAGCCGCGAAAGTCATGCTCTTCGCGCAGGAGTTTGGCCACCCGCACCAGCTGCTCCATGGTGTAGTCGGCCGAACGGATGATGCCGGAGCTGAGAAACAGCCCGCTGACGCAGTTGCGCCGGTAAAAGTCGAGGGTCAGGGTCACCACCTCCTCCGGGCTGAAGCGTGCACGGGGCACGTCGCTGGAGCGGCGGTTGACGCAGTATTGGCAGTCGTAGAGGCAGAAGTTGGTCAGCAGCACCTTGAGCAACGACACGCAGCGACCGTCGGGCGTGTAGCTGTGGCAGATGCCCATGCCATCGGTGGAACCCAGCCCCGCCTTGCCTTCCGAGCTGCGCTTGGGCGCACCGCTGCTGGCGCAGGACGCGTCGTACTTGGCGGCGTCGGCGAGGATGCTGAGTTTTTCGATCAACTGCATGGGGCTTCTACCGATACTGGTTTTTTGTACAGTATCAGCAGCCGCCCCCGCGGTTCAAGTGCAGCCTGTCAGCTGGCGGTGGCCAGCAACACGTCCTGCACCGAACGGCTCTTGCCGCGGCTGCGGTCGTACTCGTACAGCGACGCGGCAATCTCGTCGGCACGGATCGGCAGGATCGACAGCAAGGTATCGCTCAGGCCATGGCTGGCCTGGCTGAAGCCCTGCATGTAGATGCCGGCCTTGCAGCGCTCGTCGGTGACGATGCGGTAGTCGCGGCTGACTTCAAAGTCGCCCATATAGTCGGCCAACGGTGCGAGCAACTGACGATGCATCTGACGCTCGTAACCGGTGGCCAGTACGACGGCATCGTAATGGTTGAGGCTGGTTTCGCCGGTGGCGTTGTTGCGCAGCGCCAACTCCACACCCAGCGGCCCGGCCGTGGCTTTTTCCACGGTGGTCAGGGTACGGAACGCGTGACGGGCAATGCCGGAAACTTTCTGGCGGTAGAAGATCCCGTAGATGCGCTCGATCAGGTCCAGGTCCACCACCGAATAGTTGGTGTTGTGGTATTCGTTGACCAGGCGCTCGCGCTCGCTGCCGTTCTGCTGGAACACCAGGTCGGTGAACTCCGGCGAGAACACTTCGTTGACGAACGGGCTGTCATCCGCAGGCTTGAGGGCCGAGCCGCGCAGGATCATGTCGACCTGCACTGACGGGAAGCTGTCGTTGAGGTCGATAAACGCCTCGGCTGCGCTCTGGCCACCACCGATGATCGCGATGCGCATCGGCTTGCCGTCGACACACGGTTGCTGGGCCATGCGTTCCAGGTACTGGGAGTGATGGAACACCCGACCGTCATCCTTGAGCGCCTTGAACGACGCCGGAATACGCGGCGTACCACCGGCGCTGACCACCACCGAGCGGGTGGTGCGCACGTGCTGTTCACCCTGGGCGTCCCGGGAAATCACCCGCAGCGCCTCTACCTGCTGCTGATGCAGGATCGGCTCGATGGCCAGCACTTCCTCGCCGTAGCGGCTTTGCGCCTGGAACTGCCCGGAGACCCAGCGCAGGTAGTCGTTGTACTCCATGCGGCACGGATAGAAGGTACCCAGGTTGATGAAATCCACCAGGCGCCCGTGGGCCTTCAGGTAATTGACGAAGGAATAAGGGCTGGTGGGATTGCGCAGGGTCACCAGGTCCTTGAGGAAGGAAATCTGCAATTCACTCTGGGTGACCAGGGTGTTGCCGTGCCAGCGGTAGTCGGCCTGTTTGTCGAGGAACAGCACGTCCAGTTTGCCCTGGGCTTTCTCGCGTTCCTGCAGGGCGATGGCCAGCGCCAGGTTCGAAGGGCCGAACCCGATACCGATCAGGTCGTGAACGGCGGGCGATGCAATTGCCTGTGTCATTCCAGTGTCCTCTGGATAAGCCCCGTGGCAGTGGGGCGGGAAAGCCTCAGAGACCTGAAGGCACAGCAACAGGTCGTGTGTTGATAGGAGACGAGGACAATGAAATAAAATTTAGCTAACGCTGGAATCAGTGCGCATCCCACTCACGCATGCGCGCCCGGCAATGCTTCATGGCATTGACGATGTGTTTTTCCACCAGCGCGCGGGAAATACCCAGGCGCTCGGCGATTTGCAGGTGGGACAGGCCGTCGAGCTTGCGCAACAGGAAACTGTCACGGCAGAGCGCCGGCAGCTCGGCCAGCGCGCGCTCAAGCATTTCCAGGCGCTGGCCGTGGTCCAGGCAGTGATGGGGCGAAGACAGCGAAAAACGCTCCTCGCTGTCGAGTACTTCCAGGGGTTCATCCTGGCGCAGGGCGTTGCGCCGATGACCGTCGATCACCAGGTTCAGCGCCGTGCGATAGAGAAACGCCCGGGGCTGCTCGATCGGGACCTCACTGGCACGCCCCAGCACCCGCACATAAGCGTCATGCACCACATCTTCGGCCACCTGACGGTTGCCCAGCTTGGCGTTGAGGAAACACACCAGCTCGCGATAGTAGTTTTCCAACATGACTCCCGACCGCCTGTAGGCGGCATTAGGTCCTTTGATTACGAAGATAACGGCCGATTCGATGATGGCAGTTTGAGGTGCGTGTAATTTATAGTAATTCTCATCTAGTTTTAAACAAGACTTGCAACGCCGGCCAATTATTTTGCCTGACACACCTGTAACGGCATATGTAACGGCCTAAATCCCCGGGCAATTTCCTCGTCTACCTGTCAGCTTCCCGCTCCTGCGGGCCGATCTTTCCTGGCTGGAACTCTGCATGAAACGTCCTCGACCTGCCCGACGCGCCCTGCTTGTGGTCGCGTGCCTCATCCCCATCATCGCTTTAGCAGCCTGGCAGGTCCTGCCGCCGGGCCGGGACAAGCTGGCGACCGTCACTGTGACGCGGGGCGATATCGAAAGCAGCGTCACGGCCCTGGGTACCCTGCAACCCCGGCGCTACGTCGACGTGGGCGCCCAGGCGTCCGGACAGATCCAGAAGATTCACGTCGAGGCCGGTGCCCAGGTCAAGGAAGGCCAATTGCTGGTAGAGATCGACCCCTCCACGCAAAAAGCCAAGCTCGATGCTAGCCGCTACGCTATCGAGAACCTGCAGGCCCAGTTGCAGGAGCAACGGGCCCAGCACGAACTGGCTCGCCAGAAGTACCAGCGCCAGCAACGCCTGGTCGCCGGCAACGCCACCCGCGAGGAAGACGTGCAAACTGCCAGGGCCGAACTGAGCGCCACCCAGGCGCGGGTCGACATGTTCCTGGCGCAGATTCGCCAGGCCAGGGCCAGCCTGCGCAGTGACGAGGCAGAGTTGGGCTACACGCGCATTTATGCGCCAATGAGCGGCACCGTGGTCGCGGTGGACGCCCGGGAAGGCCAGACACTCAACGCCCAGCAGCAAACCCCGCTGATCCTGCGGATCGCCAAGCTTTCGCCGATGACCGTATGGGCCGAAGTCTCGGAAGCCGACATCGGCCATGTCAAACCCGGCATGACGGCCTACTTCACCACCCTGAGCGGCGGCAGCCGACGCTGGACCAGCATCGTACGGCAGATTTTGCCGATCCCGCCCAAGCCGCTCAACGAAACCAGCCAGGGCGGTGGCAGCCCGAGCAGCGCCAGCAAAAGCGGCACCGGGCGAGTGGTGCTTTACACGGTGCTGCTGGACGTCGACAACACCGATAACGCCTTGATGGCGGAAATGACCACCCAGGTATTCTTCGTCGCCGGCCAGGCTAGGGACACCCTGACCGCGCCGGTCGCCGCCCTGCAAGGCAGCCTCGGCGGCGACAAACAGATCGCCCGCGTGGTGGCGAAAAACGGCAGCATCGAGCAACGCGAAATCCGCCTGGGCCTCAGCGACCGCCTGCGAGTCCAGGTGCTGGAAGGCCTGAACGAAGGCGATCACCTGCTGATCGGCCCGGCCGATGGCAGCGGAGGTTGAATGTCGACCCCACTGATCGAACTCAAGGGCATCCGCAAGTCCTACGGCGGCGGCGATACGCCGCAGGTTGATGTGCTGCGCGGCATCGACCTGGCGATCCATGCCGGGGAATTCGTGGCGATTGTCGGCGCCTCCGGCTCCGGCAAATCCACGCTGATGAATATCCTCGGCTGCCTCGACCGCCCCACCGAGGGCGACTACCTGTTCGCCGGGGAAAACGTCGCCCGGCTCGACAGCGACGAACTCGCCTGGCTGCGCCGCGAGGCCTTCGGTTTCGTGTTCCAGGGCTATCACCTGATCCCTTCCGGCTCGGCCCAGGAAAACGTCGAGATGCCGGCGATCTATGCCGGCATCAGCGCCGCCGAACGCCATGCCCGCGCCAAGGCCCTGCTCACGCGCCTGGGCCTGGCCGAGCGCACCGGCAACCGCCCGCACCAGCTTTCCGGCGGCCAGCAACAGCGGGTGTCGATTGCCCGGGCGTTGATGAACGGCGGGCATATCATCCTCGCCGACGAACCCACCGGCGCCCTCGACAGCCACAGCGGCGCCGAGGTCATGACCCTGCTGGACGAACTGGCCAGCCAGGGCCACGTGGTCATCCTGATCACCCACGACCGCGAAGTCGCGGCGCGGGCCAATCGCATCATCGAGATCCGCGACGGGCTGATCATCAGCGACTCTGCCGAGACCAGCGAGACGCCCCCCGTGGCCATCTCCGGCGCGTTGCAAGCCGTGGACCTGCGCCAGCGCCTGGCCGATGGCGCCGAGCACAACGGCGCCTGGAAAGCCGAGCTGCTGGATGCCGTGCAAGCCGCGTGGCGGGTGATGTGGATCAACCGTTTTCGCACGGCGCTGACGCTGCTGGGGATCATCATCGGCGTGGCGTCGGTGGTGGTGATGCTGGCGGTGGGCGAAGGCAGCAAGCGCCAGGTGATGGCGCAGATGGGCGCTTTCGGCTCCAATATCCTCTACGTCAGCGGGTCGGCGCCCAACCCGCGCACACCACCCGGCGTGATCACCCTCAACGACGTGGCCGCCCTGGCGGCCCTGCCTCAGGTCAAGCGCATCATGCCGGTGAACGGCGCAGAGGCCGGCGTTCGCTTTGGCAACGTCGACCATATGGCGTATGTCGGGGGCAATGACACCAATTTCCCGGCCATTTTCAACTGGCCAGTGGTCGAGGGGAGTTACTTCACCGAGGCCGACGAGCGCGCCGGAGCCACAGTGGCAGTGATCGGCAAACGGGTACGCGACAAGCTGTTCAAGGATGTGACCGACCCGATCGGGCAATACATCCTGATCGAAAACGTTCCATTCCAGGTGGTCGGTGTGCTCGCCGAAAAAGGCGCCAGCTCCGGCGACAAAGACAGCGACGACCGTATCGCCATCCCCTACTCTGCCGCCAGCGTGCGCTTGTTCGGCAGCTATAACCCCGAATACGTAGTGATTGCCGCCGCCGACGCGCGCAACGTGCACGACGCCGAACAGGCTATCAATCAGTTGTTGCTGCGCCTGCACAACGGCAAGCACGACTTTGAACTGACCAACAATGCCGCGATGATCCAGGCCGAGGCACGCACCCAGAATACCTTGTCGCTGATGCTCGGCTCGATTGCCGCGATTTCGCTGCTGGTGGGAGGTATCGGGGTGATGAATATCATGCTGATGACCGTACGTGAACGCACCCGGGAAATCGGCATTCGCATGGCCACCGGGGCGCGGCAGCGGGACATCCTGCGCCAGTTCCTCACTGAAGCGGTGATGCTCTCTGTGGTCGGCGGCGTCACCGGCATCGGCCTCGCCCTGCTGGTGGGCGGCGTGCTGATCCTCAGCAACGTGGCCGTCGCGTTCTCGATTCCGGCCGCCGTGGGGGCCTTCTTCTGCGCCCTGGTCACCGGCGTTATCTTCGGTTTCATGCCGGCCCGCAAAGCCGCTCGACTTGACCCGGTCAAGGCCCTTACCAGTGAATGATCGCCCTATGAAAGTGTCCCTGACCCTCCTCGCCGCCAGCCTGCTGCTGGCCGCCTGCAGCAGCCCCGCACCGCGTCCGGGCGCAGGCATGCAACCACCGCCCGCCTGGCACAGCGCAAGCGACGCAACGGCGCTGCGGGCCAACCAGCAATGGTGGACAAGTTTCGACAGCCCCCAGCTCAACCAACTGATCGAACAGGCCCGCAGCGGCAGTTACGACCTGGCCAGCGCCATGGCCCGGGTGCGCCAGGCCCAGGCCAGCGCAGTGATAGCCGGCGCACCGTTGCTGCCTGAACTCACCGGCGCGTTCAATGCAAACCGCCAGAAGCTGCTGCGGGGCAAGGGCTACAGCCAGCTGGATGCCACCAGCAGCAACAAGGCCGTGGATTACTTCGATGCGCGCCTGAGCGCCACTTACGAAATTGATTTCTGGGGTGGCAAGCGCGCCGCCCGGGACAGCGCCGTGGAAGAGGTGCGCGCCAGCGAGTTCGACCAGGCCACCGTGGAACTGACCCTGCTCAGCGGTGTTGCGACCAGCTATACCCAGTGGCTGTCATTGCGTGAGCAACTGCGCATCGCCCAACTCAACCTGGACAACGCCCAAAACGTGTTGAAGCTGGTGCAGACTCGCCACGATGCAGGCTCCGCCACCGCCCTGGAACTGGCCCAGCAAAAAAGCCTCGTGGCCGCACAACAACGCCAACTGCCGCTGGCACAGCAACAGGCCGACGAGGCCTTGATCAGCCTCGCGGCACTGCTGGGCACACCGGTGCAGGACCTGCACCTGGCCCCGCAACCCTTCGCCCAATTGAACTGGCCGGGCATCGCCGCCGGTGTTCCCAGCCAACTGCTCAGCCGCCGTCCCGACATCGCCAGTGCCGAGGCCCGGCTGGCAGCAGCCCAGGCAGACGTCACCGTCGCCCGGGCGGCCATGCTGCCCACCCTCACCCTCAGTGCCGACCTTGGCTCGGGCGCCGACAAGCTCGGCGACGTATTACGCAGCCCGTTCTACAACCTCACTTCCGGCCTGGTCGCACCGATCTTCAACAATGGCCGCCTGAGCGCCGAGCGGGACAAGGCCCGGGCGCGCCAGGATGAGCTGCTGCAGACGTACCGGGGAGCGATCATCAATGGCTTTGCCGATGTGGAAAAAGCCCTGAGCAGCATTCGCGGGCTGGATGCGCAGCGTCAGTGGCAGAGCGAGGAACTGAGGGAGGCGCAGACTGCCTTTGAGATTGCCCAGAGCCGCTATGAAGCCGGGGCGGAGGACTTGCTGACGGTGCTGGAGACGCAGCGCACGTTATATGCGGCGCAGGACATGAATGTGCAATTACGCCGATCGCGGCTGAACGCAAGCATTGCGTTGTATAAGGCACTGGGGGGCGGCTGGCAGGTGCCAGCAAGCACAATCAACTGAATGAAAGCCGGGCTTGCCCGGCCCCAGCCGTTGAGCGGCGCGCTTTAGAGCACCCGCTCCTTGACCTTCAAATGGCGCGCGTACCAGGGACGCTTCGGCACCTTGCGAAACAGCCCGGCCAGCCTGTCCTCATCCGCCCCGAAAGTAATCCGCAGCGCCAGCTTCATGGTCTCCGGGTCCATCTCCATCGACTTGCCCATCTGCAACCCCGGCGTGGTGCTGCAACCATGGGTGTCCGGCCCCAGCCACGGGTCATCCACCTCCACCCAGCGCCCCGGCGCAAACCAGGGCACACCGTTGACTTCCAGCCGGCTCACTTCACCCGGATGAAAACGCTCGTGGGCACGAAACCAATCCTCGATGCGGTCATCGATCCAACCATGAAAACGCCAGAACACCGGATTCACGTGAGAAGAAAACGGATCTCCAAGGAAGTCATTCTCTGCCACGTACCAACGCGCGGCAAAGTCAGCCGGGTCCCGTGCAAAAGGCACCGGCGCGCCGTTGGACGGGTCCCGCGGCACCGAGGCCCAGCGCATATGCAGCCAGTCGTGCAGGCCCAGCTCCACCTCAGAGCCGAACTGCCCCAATGTGAGTTTCGCCAGGTAGCGCGGGTCGCGGTACTGCGACTCCCAGACCTCAAAGTTACTGTGGTAAGTCTCGGCCGCCTTGATATCGCTGACCCACTGGGTATACGCACTGTCATTCGCCGCCATCCAGGTAGGCGGCAACGCGAAACCGTCATGATTGTCGAAATAACGCACAAACCCCTGGCGATCACGCTCCAGCCCCGGCTGTGGCTGAGGGAAGTACGTCCACGATGGCAAGTCCTGCATCGAACGTGCGGCGCCCAGCATGTGCCGATGCATGAAAAAGAAGTCGATGCCCGAACCGTTGCGATCCTTGCGCGGCCCCCGTGCATCGCGCTCCCGGTCACGCGGACCAGGCTGCCAGCCGATCCCCCGCAAGGCATTACGCTTGTCTTCGGAGAGTTTGTGCCACTGGTCACGGGAAGCGTGCCAGAGCTGGTGAAACAGGCGATGTTCGGGAGCAATCAACCAGGCCAATAGAACCGGGTTGAGACCGATGCGCTCACGCGCCTCGGGAAACAGCCGCTTGGTGGCGACAAAATGATTGTCCCGTTCGAGCAGGGCCAATGGGCGGTCCAGGCTGAGGATCTGCCCACTCAGGGTGCCGCTGCCGGCGTTACCGAATTCGGCCCAGACTTCATCAAGGGTCATTGTGAACTCGTAGGCCGGAGCCCCGTCCACGGCATCGCGGTCGATCAGGCGCCAGTACAGATGCGCCCCGTCGCCGGGAGTCAGGTCACCCAACACACGATAGCGCGGCTCGCCGTCGGCACGCAGTTGTTCGCCAGTGTCGAGGTAGCCCCGCAGGCCACGCCCACGCGGGGCAACGTCGAGGAGCAATTCCAGGCCCTCCAGGGGCAGGCCTTTCAGGCCGGCATCGCGGCCTGCCAACTGCACATGCCAAACGCCACGCAGGCTGTCCGCCAAATGCTGGCCGGCGGTGTCTGCCAGATCCACCGTGGCTTCGCCCGGGGTAATCGGAAACTCTTCACGCGTCAGCTCGCGATGGGCATAAAAGGCCGCAGGCACTGCAGCGCCAGTCAGCGCCAGGCCGGCGATGAACCCTCGTCGAGAAATCGTCATTGCTTTACCTGTGTCAGCCATCAAGCAGGCTTTATCCAAGCTAGAACGTTCGCTGACAGGGGAAATTTAGCACCGCGCCTCCCAGGCTTAAATTTTCCCGCCCATCGCTCGTTCATCCCAGATAGCAAAGGCCTCAACTGACTGAGATGGCAATGACAAAACCACGTTCGAAAAAGGCGTTGTACTTCGGCCTGCCGCTGGTCCTGGCCATTGGCGCCGGGGCCGGGTTCCTGGCTTGGGACCATTGGTTCAGGGGCAATGCCGGGTACCCGTTGGCGGTAATCAAGCAGGCCAATGAGATGCAGGACCGCCTGCTGTCGTTCGACAGTCACATCACCGTGCCGCTCAACTTTGGTACCGCCGGCAACGAAGCCGACAAGGATGGCAGCGGCCAGTTCGACCTGGCCAAGGCCAGCCGGGGGCGCCTGTCGGGTGCAGCCCTGACGATTTTCGGCTGGCCGGAAATGTGGAACGGCCCCAATGCGCCCCACAAGCCCACCGCGGGTTTTGTCGAAGAAGCCCGCCACCAGCAGGAGACTCGCTACAAGATCATCTCGGGCATGGTCCGCGACTTCCCCAACCAAGTGGGCATTGCCTACACCCCGGATGATTTCCGGCGTCTGCATGGCGAAGGCAAGTTTGCGATCTTTATCAGCATGCTCAACGCCTACCCGCTGGGTGATGACCTTAATCAGTTGAACCTGTGGACCGCGCGCGGCATGCGCATGTTCGGTTTCAGCTACATCGGCAACAACGCCTGGTCGGACTCGTCACGCCCACTGCCGTTTTTCAATGACTCACCCGATGCCCTCGACGGCCTCTCGGATATCGGCAAGCAAGCCGTGCATCGCCTCAATGACCTGGGGGTAATCATTGATGTCTCGCAGATGTCCACCAAGGCCCTGGAGCAAGTTGCGCAACTGAGCCGCACACCGATGGTGGCCTCCCACTCGGCGCCACGGGCGTCGGTGGACATACCGCGCAACCTCAGCGACAAGGAACTGCAACTGATCAAGAACAGCGGCGGTGTCGTTCAGGTGGTGGGCTTCCCAGCTTACCTGCGCCCCCTCAGCCAGCCCACCCAGGACAAACTCAACGCGTTGCGCGCGCGCTTCGACCTGCCGCCACTGCCCAACCTGGCCGTAGCCCTGATGCCCGGCGACCCGATCATCTCGGCCTGGCCAGAACAAAAGTTTGGCCAATACGCCAGTGCGCTGTACGCCATCCTCGAAGAAGAACCCAAGGCCACCCTCAAGGACTTGGGCGATGCCATCGATTACACCGTGCGCAAGGTTGGCATCGACCACGTCGGCATCGCCTCGGACTTCAACGACGGCGGCGGCCTCAAGGGCTGGGAGAACGTCGGCGAAGTGCGCAACGTGACTGCGGAACTGATCCAGCGCGGCTACTCCGAAGCCGATATCGCCAAGCTCTGGGGAGGCAACTTCCTGCGGGTCTGGGACCAGGTACAAAAAGCTGCCAAGCCATTGGCCAACCGCTGAACCACCCTCAATGAATGAAGTGAATTCATGACCGACCGCCGTACGTTTCTCAAGCAGGCCGGGCTTCTTGCCGCGAGCCTGCCGCTGGGCACTGCCATCATCCCCCAGGCACTGGCAGGCAATGCGGCACCACCTGGCGACCCTTGGGCAGGCTTTCGCCAACTGTTTACCCAGGACCCGGACTACCTGCACTTTTCGAATTTCCTGGTGGCCTCGCACCCCAAGCCAGTGCGTGAGGCCATCGAGCGCTATCGCGCGCAGATCGACCGCAACCCCGGCCTGGCCATGGATTGGGACCTGCAAGAGACATGGAAGCGTGAAGGCCAGGTGCGCGAATGGGCCGGCCGCTACCTGAATGCCAGGCCCGGCCAGATAGCCCTGACCGGCAGCACCTCCGAAGGCCTGGCGATGATTTACGGCGGGATCCAGGTACGCCCCGACCAGGAAATCCTCACCACTGTTCACGAACATTACGCCACCGCCTACAGCCTCGATTTCCGGGTACGCAAGGAAGGCACCCAGGTACGCAAGATCAAATTGTTCGAGAGCGCCCATTCGGTGTCCGTCGATGAAGTGCTCGGTTCTATCGAGCGCAATATCCGCCCCAATACCCGCGTGCTCGGCATGACCTGGGTGCAATCCGGCAGCGGCATCAAGCTGCCGATCGGCGCGATCGGCAAGCTGGTGGATGAACACAACCGCAACCGTGACGACAAGGACCGCATCCTCTACGTGGTCGATGGTGTGCATGGCTTTGGCGTCGAGAACCTCGATTTCCCGGACATGCATTGCGACTTTTTCATTGCCGGCACCCACAAGTGGATGTTCGGCCCGCGGGGCACCGGGATCATTTGCGCCCGCTCGGAACAGAACACCGACGTGACACCGATGGTGCCGACCTTCTCCGAAGACACCAACTTCGCCACCACCATGACACCCGGCGGCTACCACGCCTTTGAACATCGCTGGGCTGCGGATGAAGCCTTCAAACTGCACTTGCAGTTGGGCAAGCCGCAGGTACAGGCACGCATTCATCAGCTCAACGACGAACTGAAGACCCAACTGCTGGCGCACTCGAAGATAGAGCTGGTGACACCCCGCAGCAGCGAGTTGTCGGCAGGCTTCACCTTCTTCCGGGTCAACGGCCAGGACAGCCGCGACGTGGCCGCCCACATGATGAAAAACCGGGTAGTGATCGACTCGGTATATCGGGACGCCGGCCCGGTGATTCGCACTTCCCCGGGCCTGCTCAACACATCGGCCGAGATCCAGCGCTTCATGACGTTGCTGAGCCAACGGTTGTGACGCCTCTTTTTCATTTCAGCGAGATGCTCCCATGAACCATCACCCGCACCTGAAACCGCTGGCCGCAGTGATTCTGACAACACTGTGCAGTGCCCTGCTACCGGGGTTGGCCCAGGCGGCCACGCCGACACCCGGTAAAGTGTTCAAGGACTGCAAGGACTGCCCGGAAATGGTCGTGTTGCCCGCCGGTACGTTCACCATGGGCACCCCGGAAGACGAAGTGGGCCGCGAGCCTGATGAAGGCCCGATGCACCCGGTCACCTTTGCCAAGCCCTTCGCCATGAGCCGCTTCCAGGTCACAGCCGGCGAGTGGGACAGCTATGTACGCCAGTCCGGGGTCAAGATTGCCAATGGCGATGAACGACCCGGCCGCGAGTGCGTCGCCAGCAAGCCACGCTACCCCCAGGGGCCGCGCCAACCTGCCGTGTGCATGGACTTCGAGGATGTGCAGAACTACGTCGCCTGGCTATCGAAGAAAACCGGCCATCACTACCAGATGGTCAGTGAAGCCCAACGTGAATACGCCGCCCGCGCCGGCTCCACCGGCCCGTTCCCCTTCCCGTTCGACGAGGGCAAGGGCTACAGCATTGCCCAGCATGCCAACACCTACGGCCCGGCGGATGGCTACAGCTACTCGTCCCCGGTGGGCAGCTACCCGCCCAACGCGTTCGGCATGTACGACATGCACGGCAACGTCTACGAGTGGACAGCCGATTGCTACAACGATGATTACGTCGGCGCCCCAAGCGACGGCAGCGCCTGGCTGACCGGTAAATGCCAGTTCAGACGCATCCGCGGCAACGACTGGGGTGAAGCCCCCGTGTTCTCCCGCTCCGGCAACCGCAATGCGTTGGTACCGGACAACCGCGGCGACTGGATCGGCTTTCGCGTCGTGCGGGACCTGTAAGGCAGCCAGCCCTCTAAATTAACCCTCCCCCCAGTCGTTTTACAGGTGTGTGTGACCCGTCATGCAACGCATTGCGGCGCACCACCGCCCTCTATGCCACCCAGGCCGAGCCCGCGACCGAAGCCGGGCCCGGCCGATCTTCAAGCAGGGAACCTCCATGAGCAAACCAACACGTGGGGTGATCAATGAATTGTTCACCCTGCTCAAACCCTTTCGGCTGATCGTTGTCGGCTCCATTCTGCTCGGCATGGTCGGCGGCCTCAGCGTCACGGTATTGCTGGCGACCATCAATACCGTGCTGCACGCCGACAACGGCCTGACCAACACCGTGGTCGGCGCCTTTGCCGGCCTCTGCCTGCTGGCACTGGTCAGTTCGATCTTTTCCGATATCGGCACCAATTATGTGGGGCAAAAGATCATCGCCCGGCTGCGCAAGGAGCTTGGGGAAAAAGTCCTGTCGGCGCCCATCGAACAGATTGAGCGCTACCGCAGCCACCGCCTGATCCCGGTGCTCACCCACGACGTCGACACCATCAGCGATTTCGCGTTCGCCTTCGCCCCGCTGGCCATTTCGCTGACCGTCACCCTTGGCTGCATGGGCTACCTGGCGATGCTGTCATGGCCGATGTTCTTGATCATGGTGGTCGCGATCATCATCGGCACGGTCGTCCAGTACATCGCCCGGGGCCGGGGAATCAAAGGCTTCATGGAGGCCCGCGACGCCGAAGACGAACTGCAGAAACACTACAATTCCATCGCCGAGGGCGCCAAGGAGTTGCGCATCCATCGTCCGCGCAGGCACCGCATGTTTGTGTCGGGGATAGAAAGCACCGCCGACAAAATCTGCGACACACAAATTCGTTCGGTGAATATTTTCGTCGTCGCCAAGACCCTCGGCTCCATGCTGTTTTTCGTGGTCATCGGGCTGGCACTCGCCCTGCAATCACTGTGGCCGAGTGCCGACAAATCAGTGATGAGCGGCTTTGTGCTGGTGCTGCTGTACATGAAAGGGCCGCTGGAGCATCTGATCGGCACCCTGCCAATCGTCAGCCGCGCGCAGATCGCATTCCGCCGTATCGCCGCGCTGTCGGAGCAGTTTTCCTCGCCCGAACCCCACCTGCTGCTCAGCGACCAAGGCAACCAGAGTACGCCGGTGCACAGCCTGGAATTGACGGACGTGTCCTACAGTTTCCCCGCCACCGAAGGCAGCGCACCGTTTCGCCTGGGCCCGGTCAACCTGAAGATCGAGCAAGGCGACATCATCTTCATTGTCGGCGAAAACGGTTGCGGCAAGACCACCCTGATCAAGCTGCTGCTAGGCCTGTACGCCCCGCAGCAGGGAGAAATCCGCCTCAACGGGCAGCCCGTGACGGCAGTGACACGTGACGACTATCGCCAGTTGTTCACCACGATCTTCGCTGACTACTACCTGTTCGACGACGTGGTGCAGGGCGATACCCATATTCCCGAAGATGCCAACCAATACCTGCAGCGCCTGGAAATCGGCCACAAGGTCAGCGTGCGTGACGGTTCGTTCACCACCACCGACCTGTCCACCGGCCAGCGCAAGCGCCTGGCGCTGGTCAATGCATGGCTGGAGGAACGCCCGGTGCTGGTGTTTGACGAATGGGCCGCAGACCAGGACCCGACGTTCCGGCGGATTTTCTACACCGAGCTGCTGCCGGATCTCAAGCGCCTGGGCAAAACCATCATCGTGATTTCCCACGACGATCGTTACTTCGACATTGCCGACCAACTGGTCCGCATGGAAGCCGGGAAAGTAGCCACCGAACTGCAACCGGCATGAATAAGTTAGATTCTCATTCTGGTTTTTTCGGCCTCGTGCGTCTAATTAAGAATCGCTAACAACTACGCAACCATTAAAACCAGTAAGAGTGAGCACAATGTCAGCAATTGCGGGGATTCCACGTTTTACCAAAGCCTTGTTCATGCGCCGTATGCTGCAGCCGGGCTTCAGCGCCACCGCGTTCAGCATGGCGCTGGCGTTGCCGTTCAGTGCGCAGGTTCAGGCCCAGGAGATCAACTTCAATATCCCGGCACAATCACTGGCAAGCGCCCTGCAGGCGCTGGGCACCCAGTCGAACATGCAAGTGCTGTACAGCGCCGATGATGTAAAGGGCCAGCACAGCCAGCCGGTGAGCGGCCGGTTGTCGCCTGAACAGGCGTTGTCGCAGATGCTGGTGGGGACCGGCGCTGTGTTCACCGTTCAAGCCAACACCGTCACCGTACGTGCCCGGGCAACGGGTGATTCACTGGAGCTGGGTGCCACCACCATCAGTGGCCAGGCTGTTGAATCGGCCTACGGCCCCGTGGACGGCTACGTTGCCACCCGCAGCGCCACCGGCACCAAGACCGATACGCCCCTCCTGGAAATCCCGCAAACCGTCAACGTGGTCACCGCTAAACAGATCGAAACCCAGGGCGCACTCAACCTGACCCAGGCCTTGCGCTACACGCCAGGCCTGAACACCGGCGGCTTCACCGACCGCAATGCGATCGCCGACGAAATCACCAGCCGTGGCTTCGCCCCTACCCAGCTGTACCTGGACGGCGCTTACTTGCCCTATGCCGGCAGCCTCGGCGGCGCCCCGCAAATCGATCCGTATACCCTGGAGCGCATCGAAGTGCTCAAGGGCCCATCGTCGGTGCTCTTTGGCCAGAACCAGCCGGGCGGCCTGATCAACATGGTCTCCAAGCGACCGACCACCGAACAACGCAGCGAGGTCAAGATCGGTGCCGGCAGCTACAACCGGGTCAACGGCGCATTCGACACCAGCGGCCCGCTCGACGATCAGAAAGAGTTCAGCTATCGCATCGTCGGCGTCGCGAAGAAAGGCAACCAGCAGGTCGATCATACCCACAGCGAACGCATGCTGCTGGCACCCAGCCTGACCTGGGCCCCGAACGACGACACATCCCTGACCGTACTGGCGCAGATCCAGCGGGACCGAGGCCTGGAAGACTATCAGGCGTTGCCAATGATCGGCTCTCTCGAGCGCGGCCCCAACGGCAAACGCATCGACCGCAACTTCTTCTCCGGCGACTCGAAATACAACGACTACAAACGTGACCAGTTCATCCTGGGCTACGACTTGACCCACAGCTTCAGCGAAAACCTGAAAGGTCGCTCCACCGCCCGCTACACCGACGTACGCGACGACTACAAAGGCTTCTACCTGCGCAGCTTCGTCACCGATGCAGTCACCGGTGCGGTCGACCAGACCCGGGCTAACCGTGTCAAACTCGACTGGCGCCAGCACAACACCGCCTACACCATCGATAACAACCTGGAATACAAATTCAACACCGGCGCGCTGGAGCACACCACCCTGGTCGGCCTGGATTATCGCAACTTCAACCGCAAATACACCGGCTACAACGCCTACAACGTACTGCCGATCAACCTCTACGGCGAAAACAACAACTACGACACCAGCAGCCTGACCCCGGAAAAAACCACCAAGTGGGACAACACCGTGCGCCAGACCGGCGTCTACCTGCAGGACCAGATCAAACTGGACAAGTGGATCCTGACCATTGGTGGCCGTCAGGACTGGGCTGAAGTTGAAAACAAGGACCTGATTGCAAACTCCATCACCGAACAGCGTGACAACAAGTTCACCGGCCGTGTCGGCCTGACCTATGTCACCGACTTCGGGCTGGCGCCGTACGTCAGCTACTCCGAATCCTTCCTGCCGACCGTTGGCACTACCGCGCCCGAACGTGGCGGCAAGGCCTTCGCGCCGACCGAAGGCGAACAGTACGAAGTGGGTGTGAAGTACCAGCCGTTCGAGAAGACGCTGATCACGGCTTCCGTGTACCAGATCAAGCAGAAAAACGTGCTGAGCCAGGATAACGAGTACACCCAGTACTCGGTCCAGCAAGGCCAGGTTCGCTCCCGCGGTGTTGAACTGGAAGTCAAATCGACGATTGCCAACGTCGACGTACTGGCTGCTGCGTCCTACCTCGACGCGTTCTACATCAAGAACAACTACGGCAACACCGGTAACCGCACCGAGCAACAGGCACCGGTTTCGGCATCGCTGTGGGTTGACTACCACTTCACCCAGGCGGTGCTCAATGGCCTGACCTTCGGTGCCGGCGCCCGCTACACCGGCCCCAAACCCGGTGATGCTGCCAACTCGTTCGAGGTCCCGGGCTTTGTGGTCTATGACACCACCGTCAGCTACGACCTGAGCAAGGTATCGCCAAGCCTGCGTGGCGTGGAAACCAGCCTGAACGTGCAGAACGTGTTCAACCGCGAGTACGTGTCCCACTGCAACTACTCGTTCGGCTGCTACTACGGCCAGGAACGCGTCGCCTCGGTTGACGTGACGTACAACTTCTAGGCAACACCCACAAAAAAACCGGGCCTGGCCCGGTTTTTTTGTGCCTGTTCTCAAGCTGCCAGCGCGGCTCGCAATGCCTGGGTCAATTGAGCGTACACCTCGTCGATATCCGGCACCACGCTCTGCAGGCGCAGGAAATCGTGAATCAACCCGGCGTACTCGATCACTTCCACCGCCACCCCCTGTTCCTGCAACCGTCGGGCATAGGCACGCCCTTCATCCAGCAGCGGGTCATGACCGGCCAACGCAATCAGCGCCGGTGGCATGCCCGGGTACCCCGGCGCCAGCAATGGCGAGAAGCGCCAGTCAAGACGATCCGCCGCCTCCCGGGCGTAATGCCGGTAGAACCATTCCAGTGTCTCGGTCTCCAGCAGATAGCCCTCGCCGAACAGCTCGGTCGACGGGCTATTGGTAGAAGCGTCCGTCACCGGATAGCACAGCAGTTGCCAGCAGGGTTTAATTGCCAGCGTCGCGGGCTCGAGCACCGACTGCAACGCCAGCACCGTCGCCAGCGTGGCCCCCACACTGTCGCCACCGAAAGCCACGCGGGTGAGGTCCAGGCCTTCGGCTGCAGCGTTATCGGCCAGCCAGGCCAGGGCATCGGCGCCATCGTTCAGCGGCGTCGGGAACCTGTGCTCCGGCGCCAGTCGATAACCCACTGAAACCACCGCACACGGAGTTCTGGCGCAGAACTCGCGGCACACCCCGTCATGGGATTCCAGGCTGCCGACCACGTAGCCACCGCCATGGAAGTACACCAGCACCGGCAGGCTCTGCGCCGAAACGTCAGCGGGACGGTACACACGCAACGCCAGCGTCGCGCCATCGCGTGCCGTGAATTCGATGTGGCTGCAGCGCACCTGCGCAGGCGCCTGCCAGCGCAGTTGCGCGGTGGTGCGCTCGAACGCTTCACGAGCCTGGGCGGGCGTTGACAGGTGAAACGGCCCAGGACCGTCCGCCTGGCTTTCTTGCGCCAGGTCGAGGAAGGCATTGAGTTCCGGATGCAAGGACATCGCAGGTTTCCTTATGAAAAAGCCACAGACGAAAGAGGAGCCACAAGGGCCCCTCTTTGTATAACGATGGATCGGCCTCAATCCTTAAGCCGCTTGTGCCACGCAATGCTCGATCAGCGCCTCCAGTTCGGCCTGGTACTCTCGCATCAACTGTTCGACGGTTTCGGCACGGTAGCGGCGCGTGCTGAAAATACAGCGCATCGCCAGGCGTCCGTCATACACCTGCCCCACCACTTCCAGCCAATTGCCCAGGGCCGCTTGCGGGCTGTAGCAACTGCCATAGCTCTCCTGAGCCGGCACCAGCATCGCCTTGTCATCGAAGCTCTGGTCGAACTGCCCCAGGTAGTTGAAGGTGACACGCGCCTGGGGTGCCAGGCGCAAGGTATCGGCCATCGACACACCGCTCATGTGACGCAGGATGCCGTAGCCCAGGCCCTTGTTCGGTACGGCCGCCAATTGCCGCTGCACCGCACGCACCGAGCTCCCGATATCAGCCCCGGCACCGGGTGCCAGGCGCACCGGGAACATGCTGGTGAACCAGCCCAGGCTGCGGCTCAGGTCGATGTCCTTGACCAGGTCTTCGCGGCCATGGCCTTCGAGCTGGATCAATACCGAAGGCTGCCCGCTCCAGCGGCACAACACCCGGCTCAGCGCGGCGAGCAACACATCGTTGATCTGCGTCTGGTAGACCGCAGGCACTTGCTTGAGCAACTGCTGGGTATGCTCCTGCGACAGGCCCATCAGCGCGACCGACTGGTACTGCACCTGGTTCTTGCCACGCGGGTTATCGCACGGCAGCTCACTGCCCGGCTGGTCGATCTGCTCAAGCCACCAGGCTTGCTCCTGCGCCGGATAATTCGCCGCGTACGCTTGCAGACCCTCGGCCCAGGCCCGGTAGCTGCTGGTACGAATCGGCAGGGCCGGCGCCTGGCCATTGCGGTAAGCCTCATAAGCGACCTGCAAATCCTGCAGCAGCAAACGCCAGGAAACGGTGTCGATCACCAAATGATGGATCACCATCAATACCCGCACCTGGCCATCGCCCAACGTCACATGAGCGGTACGCCACACCGGCCCGTCTTGCAGGTCCAGGCTGCGCTGTACCTGTTCGGCGTACAGCTCAAGCTCCGCCTCATCGGCCACGGTGTGTTGCCATAACAAGGGCTCAGTGGCCCATTGCGCCTGCATGTCCTCCAGCGGCTGGTAATGCTGGTAATAGCGTGCGCCCACCTCACGAAAGCGCAGGCGCAGGGCGTCGTGCTGCTTCAACATGCAGCGCAATGCCAGCTCCAGCGCCGGCAGATTCAGCGCCTGGCGTGCACGCAGCATCAATGCCTGGTTGTAATGGTGCGGCTCGCTCATACGCTGGTCGAACAGCCACTGCTGGATCGGAATCAGGTTGAACTGGCCCTCGGCGGCCACCTGCGAAACATCCTCGATCAGCGTGGCGACGGTGCTTGAACGCTGCTCGAAAATCGCCTCGATGGTCTGCCCGCGCATCAGGTCCCGCAGCTTGAGGTCCATCTTCAGTTCAGGGTGGTTGCGTACCCGCGAGACGACTTGCAGGCTGAGGATCGAGTCACCGCCCAACTCGAAGAAGTTGTCGGTGATGCCCACGCGCTCCACTTGCAACACATCAGCCCAGACCTGTGCCAGCAGTTGCTCGTCACGAGTACGGCCGGGAACATACTCGCCGCCCTTGAATTCAGGCTCCGGCAAGGCCTGGCGATCCAGCTTGCCGTTGGGCGTGACAGGCAGCGCCGCCATGCAGATGACCTGGGTGGGCACCATGTAATCCGGCAATTGCGCGCGCAAGTCCGCCTTGAGGCGATCACCGATGGCCATGCCATCGGGCGTCACCACATAACCGATCAGTTGCTTGCCCGACGCACTGTCACGGGCGATCACCAACGCGTCACTGACATCGTCCAGTTGCCGCAGGCTCGCCTCGATTTCCCCCAGTTCAATGCGAAAGCCCCGGACCTTGATCTGGTGGTCAATACGCCCGACGTAATCAAGCACACCATCAACACGCTGGCGTACCAGGTCGCCGCTGCGGTAGAGGCGATCGCCCGGCGACCCGAACGGGTCCGGCACAAAGCGCTCGGCACTCAGGTCCGGACGACGGTAATAGCCGCGGGCAATGCCCTGTCCGCCGATGTAGAGCTCACCGGCAATCCCCGGCGGCAGCGGGTTGAGGTCTTCGTCCAGCACGTACAGCGCGCGCTCGCCGACAGCACGCCCGATCGGCGCATAGGCGGCCTCGCACCGGGTGTCGACCGGGACCTTCCAGAGCATCGGCGTGACCACGGTTTCGGTGGGGCCATAGCCGTTGGTAAAGAACTGTGGACGCAGTGCCGCTTTCACTTGTTCGAAGGTCTGGTCCGGCACCGCATCGCCACCGAAGCAATACACCCGTACCGCGGGTGGTTCCTGTTGGCTATGGGCCGCGTACTCGGCCAACTGCTTGAGGTAGGCCGGCGGGAAACAGGCAATCGTGATGCCGTGTTGATGCAAGGCGTCGAAGGTCTGCTCCGGTGTCCACAGGCTGGCATCGCGGATCACCAGCGTGCCCCCGCTCAATAGCGTACTGAGCCAGCGCTCATGAGCGCCGTCGAAGGCAAATGACATGAAATGCAGCTCGCGGGTGCGCTCATCCATGTCATACAGCCCGGCGATGGCCTGGCAATGCATGCTCATCGGCCCATGCGCCACTGCCACGCCTTTCGGCCGACCGGTGGAGCCCGAGGTATAAATCAAGTAGGCCAGATTGGCGCCCAGCAAACTGCTGGCGGGCGGCGTGTCGCTGTAGCCGGCGCGGTCAAACGTGTCGATGGCCAGCTGCGCCAGGCCTTCCACCGCCGGAAGGCGCGCCTGCACCTGGCTATGGGTCAGCAACAGCGCCATCGCCGAGTCTTGCATCATGAACGCCAGGCGTTCGGGCGGATAGTCGATGTCCAACGGCACATAAGCCGCGCCGCTTTTCATCACCGCCAGTAACGCCACGATCATCTCGACGGAGCGCTCCAGGGCCACCCCGACCACCACTTCCGGCCCAGCCCCCAGCTCGATCAAGCGATGGGCCAGGCCATTGGCTCGACGTTCCAGCTCACCGTAGCTCAGCGAATCGCCCCCACACACCAGTGCCGTCGCCTCGCCACGCGAATCGGCATGGCGTGCGATCAGTTCCGGCAAGAGCTGCGCGTGATAGCTGGCATTCGGCGCCGCACTCCACTGCTCAAAGGCTCGCCACTGCTCGGCCCCAAGGCGCTGAAGGTTGCCCAGGCGCGCCGTCGGCGTAACGATCATGGCCTCGAGGGTGTCTTCCATGCAGCGGCGAATCTGCTCTACCGCCTCGACACTGAAGGCATTGCGCAGGAACAGATATTCGATCGACAACTGTTCGCCGAGATTGACCGCCAGGTCCATCGCAAAGTTGGTCACGTCATGGTTACGCGACTCGCCGAAACTCAGGCCGGTGTCCTGTTGCTCACCCAGGCGCTCATCGATCGGGTAGTTTTCAAACACGATGATGCTGTCGAACAGCCCTTGCCCGCCCAGCCCCGACCAGCGCTGGATATCCGCCAGCGGCGCGTGTGCGTACTCACGGATGTCCATGTTGCAGGCCTGCAACGCTTGCAGCCACTGATCCAGCGGCTGCGCGGGTTCCAGGGTCTGGATCACCGGTAGCGTATTGATGAACAGCCCCAGGATGTTGTCGGCATTGGCCAACCCCGCAGGACGGCCAGCCACGGTGGCACCGAACACCACAGTGTTCTGCCCGGTAAAGCGTTGCAGCAACAACAGCCACGCGCCCTGGATCAGCGTGTTGGGGGTGATTTGCAAGGCGCGGCAAGCCTGTTGCAGGCGTGCGGTTTGCACCGCATCCCAACGTGAGTAAAGCGCCTGGTGCCCGGGCAAATCCTCGACATGCCGCGGGAACATCGCCTGGTTCAGCGAGGTGGCCTGCTCCAGCGTCGCAAGACGGCTTCTCCAGAAGCCCTCCAGCGCCCGTTGATCCTGGCGTTGCAGCCATTCGATGAACTCGCGGTAACGACCGTTGCGTGTCGGCACGTGGCCCTGGGCATAAAACTGCATTACCTCGCCAAACAGTCGCGAACTGCTCCAGCCGTCCATCAGGATGTGATGGCAGGTCCAGATCATCTGGTAACGGTCGTCCTCAAGCCGCAGCAACAGCACACGCTGCAACGGCGCACGGGCCAGATCGAACCCTTGCAGGTAATCAGCCGTTGCGCGCTCGCCGATCGCCTGTTCGCTGATGTCCTGGCCGCGCCAATCTTCGATCAGCAGCGGCAATTCGGCCTGGCGGTGGACAATTTGCACCGGGGCGCTCAAGCCATCCTGCCAGTGAAAGCTGGTCCGCAGAATGTCCTCACGCTCAATCACCGATTGCCAGGCTGCGGCGAAGCGCTCGGTATCCAGCCCGTGTACCGGCAGGCTGATCTGGTTGATGTACAAGCCGCTGCTGTCGTCGGCCAGGGTGTGGAACAGCATGCCTTCTTGCATCGGTGACAACGCATAGACGTCTTGCACCTGCGCCACGGGCACCGGCAAGCCGTCAAGGTGCGCCTGGGTCAAACGGGCCAGCGGGAAGTCAGACGGCGTCAGGCCCTGATGCTCTTCGCCGCAGCAATGCTCGATCAGTGCCTGCAACGCGACGCCGTAGGCATCGGCCAATTGCTGGACGGTGGCCTCATCAAAAACGTCGCGGCTGAAGGTCCAGTCCAGGGACAACTGGCCGTTGTACACCCGGCCATCGATGGTCAGCCAGTTGCCCAGCGCCACGTCATCAGCGTGCCCAGCCCCGCTGCCCTCCTCGCTCGGCGCGAATAACGCCTGCTCATCAAAGCTCTGGTCGAACTGGCCGAGGTAGTTGAAGGTAATCCGGGCCTGCGCGAGTTTCGCCAGACGCGAGCGGACATCCTCTGCACCGAGGTAACGCAGCACGCCATAACCCAGGCCCTTGTTCGGCACCGCGCGCAGCTGTTCCTTGATGCCCTTGATGGTGTCTGCCGCGTGCACCGATGGGGTCAATACCACCGGGAACAGGCTGGTGAACCAGCCCAACGTGCGGCTCAGGTCGACGTCGCCGAACAGTTCCTCACGGCCATGGCCTTCCAGTTGCACCAGGCACGCAGGTTGCGCAGTCCACTGGCAAATCACCTGCGCCAGGGCACTGAGCAAAAGGTCGTTGACCTGGGTGCGATAGGCCGACGGTGCCTGCTTGAGCAGGCGCCGAGTCTGTTCTGTATCCAGACGCGTGTTGACCGAATGGCCATGCACCGAAGCCTGGCTGCCCTCAGGCCGCGCCCGTGGCAGTTCCGGCAACGCATGGGCCTGTTGCCCGGTCCAGTAACTCAACTCCCGAGCCAGCCCTTCGCTGTGGGCGTAGCCCTGCAACTGCTCGGCCCACGCCTTGAACGCGGTGGACTTGGGTGGCAACACCACAGGCTGGTTTACCGCCAGTTGCCGGTAGGCCGTTTGCAAGTCTTCCAGCAGCACGCGCCACGACACACCGTCCATCACCAGATGGTGAATCGCCAGATGCAGGCGCGAACTGCCGTCCTGCACTGCGATCAGGCTGCAACGCAGCACCGGGCCGTGTTGCAGGTCGAGGCTGCGTTGCGCCTGGTTGGCAATGGCGATGATCTCATCGGCGTTCTCTGCCTGGCGCTGCCAGAGGCCTACCGGTTGTGCGCCGACGGCCTCATGGCTGGCCTGCCAGGTACCATCGCCCGATTGCACGAAGCGCAAGCGCAAGGCGTCATGATGGGCCACCACGTGCTCAAGGGCCTGCTGCAGACATGCGCCGTCCAATGGCTCGCGCGGGGTCAGCATCAGCGACTGGTTCCAGTGGTCACGGTGCGCCATGTCATTGGCGAAGAACCAGTGCTGCATCGGAACCAGATGGCTGTCACCGCTGACCGGCCCCTGATCGATCGTTGCGGCTTGATCGGCGCTCGCAGCCCGGGCCAGCGCCTGGATGTTCTGGTGCAGGAACAGGTCCTTGGGGGCCAGGCCGATTCCCTGCTGACGTGCACGGCTGACCACTTGAATCGAATTGATCGAGTCACCGCCCAAGGCGAAGAAGTTATCGGCAGTGCCCACCCGGGCCACGCCGAGCACGGCTTGCCAGATCTCGACCAGGGCACTTTCGACTGCATTGGCGGGAGCCACGAAGTCCTGCTGTACCTCAGCCATGTCTGGCACCGGGAGAGCCTTGCGGTCGAGTTTGCCGTTGGGGCTCAGGGGCATTTTTTCCAGCGGCGTCAGGTGCGTCGGCACCATGTGTTCCGGCAGGGTCTGGCGCAGATGCGCAGTCAGCGCCTCGCGCAGTGCCGGCCAGTCGCTGGCGGCGCCAGGCTGGGTAACGACGTAGCCACTCAGGGCTTTGCCGTTGCGGCTGTCCTGCGCCACCACCACGGCTTCGCGCACGGCCCCGTGCTCCAGCAGACGGGCCTCGATTTCACCCAGCTCGATACGAAAACCGCGGATTTTCACCTGATGGTCGATACGGCCAATGTAATCAATCACCCCGTCAACGCGGTAACGGGCCAAGTCGCCCGTGCGGTACAGCCGTTCACCCGCGACAAACGGGCTTGCCACGAATCGTTCGGCCGTCAGCTCCGGGCGACGGTGATACCCACGCGCCAGTCCCTGGCCGCTGAGGTACAGTTCGCCGTTGACGCCGCAGGGCACCGGGTTGAGCTCGGCGTCGAGAATGTAGGTCATCAAGTTCGCAATCGGCTCGCCGATGGGCACTGCGTCACGGCCCTCGTCACGACAGGTCCAGTGGGTGACATCAATTGCGGCTTCGGTAGGGCCGTAGAGATTGAACAGCCCCGCGCCCGGCAGCTTGGCGAAGACCTGCTGCTGCGCATCGATCGGCAACGCTTCGCCACTGCAAACGATACGGGTGAGGCTGGTGCAGCGGCTGACATTGGCATCCAGCACGAACGCTTGCAGCATCGACGGGACGAAATGCAGGGTAGTAATGCCTTCGCGCTCGATCAATTGGACCAGCTTCTGTGGATCGCGATGATCCCCAGGCGACGCCACGACCAAGCGGACGCCGGTCATAAGCGGCCAGAAAAACTCCCAGACGGACACATCGAAGCTGAACGGCGTTTTTTGCAGCACGCGGTCGTCGGCGTGCAACCCGTAGGCCTGTTGCATCCAGCACAACCGGTTGGTCAGGGCACCGTGGCTGTTGCCAGCCCCTTTGGGTTTGCCGGTGGATCCGGAGGTGTAAATCACATAGGCGAGGTTTTGCGCGACGGCCCGCGACTCGGGGTTGCCTTGCGCCTCACCGGCCAGCCAGGCATCGTCACCATCGAGTATCAGCGTGCGCACCCGTTCCGGCAGCGGCAAGGTTGCGACCAGTGCTTGCTGGGTCAGCAACCATTCGATGCCGCTGTCGTCGATCATGTAGGACAGGCGTTCCGGCGGGTATTCCGGGTCCAGCGGTACATAGGCGCCGCCGGCCTTCAGAATCGCCAACAGGCCCACCACCATTTCCAGGCTGCGGTGCAGTGCAATGCCCACCAGCACATCGGGGCCTACGCCACGCGCGATCAAGGCGTGAGCCAATCGGTTGGCCCGCGCGTTGAGCTGGGCATAGGTCAGCGACTGCCCCTCGAACACCAACGCCACGGCATGTGGGGCCCGCTCCACCTGGGCTTCGATCAAGTGGTGCACCGGCTGGTGGTTCGGGTAGTGGGCGAACGTGCGGTTCCAGTCCTCAACCATCATCCGGCGCTGCACCGCATCGAGCATCGGTAATTCGGCGATGCGCTGGGTGGGGTTGGCCACAATCGCGCGCAGCAGGTTCAGCCAGTGTTCGCCCAGGCGTGCGACGGTGGCTGGCTCAAACAAGTCAGAGGCATAGGACAGTGCGGCACTGATGCCTTCGCTGTACTCGAACGTATCCAGGGAGAGGTCGAACTGCACGCTGCCCGAATCCCAGGTCAATTGCTCCAGGCTCAACCCCGGCAGTTCAATCGCCTCGCGACGAGCATCACTGGCATGGTTGAACATGGCCTGGAACAATGGCGTATGGCTCAGGTTGCGTGCAGGTGCAAGCAGCTCCACCAGTTGCTCGAACGGCAGGTCCTGATGGGCCTGTGCTCCCAGTACCCGCTGCTTGACCTGATGAAGCAATTGGTCAAAGCGCAGGTGCCCCTCAATGTCGGCCCGGAGTACCTGGGTGTTGACGAAGAAACCCAGCATCCCTTCGGTTTCCAGGCGATTGCGGTTGGCAATCGGTACCCCGACACGAATATCCTGCTGCCCGCTGTAGCGGTGCAACAAGGTCTGGAAGCCGGCCAGCAGCAGCATGAACAGTGTGGTGTTTTGCTGCTGCGCCAGGCGCTTGAGACTCTCGGCCAGGGACGGCTCGAGGGTGATCGGCAGCCGGGCCCCACGATAGCTTTGCTGAACCGGACGTGGATGGTCGGTTGGCAGTTCAAGGACCGGTTGCTCGCCGCCCAACTGTTCTGTCCAGTAGCTGAGCTGCCGTTGCTGCTCACCCGCCGCCAGCCACTGACGCTGCCACTGTGCGTAATCGGCATACTGGATCGGCAGTGCCGCCAACGCCGCCGGTTGGCCTTGACTGAAGCCGCGGTATAACTGCATCAGCTCATCGATCATGACCCGCATCGACCAGGCATCCGACACGATGTGGTGCTGGGTCAGGATCAGCACGTGATCTTCAGCGCCCAGTTGCAACAGCTTGACCCGCAGCAACGGCCCACGCTGCAGATCAAAGAGTTGGCGGGTTTCAGTTTCAATCAAGCCGCGCAGGCCAGGGTCATCCAGCCCGGCAGCCGCCGACTCAAGCGCAATCGCCACCGGTGCCGGCGCGTCGACCCGTTGTACGGGACGCTCGTTCTCCAGCACAAACCGGGTACGCAAGCTCTCATGACGCGCCACCAGGGCGTCAAAACACTGTTGCAAGGCCGCCAGGTCAAGGTGTCCGCGCAAACGCAGGGCCGCGGGAATATGGTAGGCGCTGCTGGTGGGCTCCAATTGCCACAAAAACCATTGCCGTTGCTGGGCATATGACAGGGCAAGCGGCTGGTCGCGTGCAACGCGCGGGATGGCCTGTTCAGGAGTCAACGATGCCGGGGCCATCGCCTCGACAAATGCTTGCAAGGTGTTATGGGCGAACAGCAGGCGCAAAGGCACCTGGACTTGCAGTTGCTGGCGAATCCGCGAAACCATTTGGGTCGCCAGCAGCGAATGGCCGCCCAGCTCGAAAAAGTTGTCACTCAGGCCAACCCGCGGCACGTTGAGCACCTCGGCCCAGATCGCCGCCACCGCTTGCTGCACCGGTGTCTGCGCAGCCACGTAGGTTTTCTGCCATTGGCTGGCATCGGGCTTGGGCAGTTGCCTGCGGTCCAGCTTGCCATTGGGGGTCAGCGGGAACCTTGGCAACAGCACCATATGCGCCGGCACCATGTAGTCGGGCAAGTTGGCCTTGAGCCGGGCGTTCAGGCTGTCGCGCAGGCGACCCTGGCCGTCGGCATCCAGGCCCTGCCATTCGGCGGCGGGGACCACATACGCCACCAACGCCTGGCCGCCCGGGGCATCCTGGGCCAGTACCGCGGCTTCACGTACAGCGTCCTGCTCCAGCAGGCGCGCTTCGATTTCCCCGAGCTCGATGCGGAAACCGCGAATTTTCACCTGATGGTCGATCCGCCCCAGGTATTCGAGGATACCGTCCGGGCGCTGACGTGCGAGGTCGCCGGTGCGGTAAAGCCGCTCGCCGGTGCTGGAAAACGGATGGGGAACAAAACGTTCGGCGGTCAATCCCGGGCGCTGGAAGTAACCCCGCGCCAGGCCGTCCCCGCCGATCAGCAATTCGCCGGCAACACCATAGGGCACCGGCATCAGGTCTGCACCGACGATGTACAGCGATGTGTTGTCGATTGGCCCGCCCAGCCAAGGTTGCGCAGCCTGCGGACGCAGCCGGTGCAACGCCGACCAGACCGTGGTTTCCGTCGGGCCATAGAGATTCCAGACTTCACCGCCAAGGCCAAGCATGCGCACCGCCAGTTCCTGGGGCAACGCCTCGCCGCCGCACAGGCACGTGCACCCCTGGAGCACGTGGGCCTGTTCATTGTCGAGCAACATGCGCCAGGTCGAGGGAGTCGCCTGCACCACGTTGACCTGTTCGGCGTCGATCAGGGCCAGCACGGCGTACGGGTCCTGCGCCACCTCCTGGCCGGTCAGCACGATGCACGCGCCGACCATCAGGGGTACGTAGATTTCCAGGCCGAAAATATCAAACGAGAACGTGGTCAGTGACAACGCCCGATCCTGGGCGGTCATGCCCGGCACCCTGGCCATGCTTGCGACAAAGTTGGTCAGGGCGCCATGTCGCACCATCACCCCTTTCGGCTGGCCGGTGGAGCCAGACGTGTAGATGACATAAGCCAGGTGCTCCGGATCCAGCCGGGTAGGCAGATCGTCACCGGCATGGCCGTCAAGCCAATTGCCCGGTTGATCCAGCACCAGCGTAGTGACCGTGTCAGGCACCGGGATCTGGCTGAGCAGTGAATGTTGGGTCAGCAACAGGTCGATGCCACTGTCCTCAATCATGTAGGCGAGGCGATCCTGCGGGAACGCGGGATCGAGGGGCAGATAGGCGCCGCCGGCCTTGAGGATTGCCAACAACCCGATCAGCATGTGCGGGCTGCGTTCGACGGCAATGCCCACCAGCACACCCGCGCCCACCCCGTGACGTTGCAGCTCCACCGCCAACTGATTGGCCCGGGTATTGAGTTGCCCGTAGCTCAAGCGCTGGCCATTGATGACCAGCGCCTGCGCCTCCGGCGAGCGGGCCACCTGTGCCTCGAACAATCGATGAACATAACCCGCCTGCGGGGTGGCTACCGACGTGCGGACGCAATCGTCGAGCTGCGCTTGGCGCTGTTCAGCGTCAAGCAACGGCAGCTCACCGATGCTTTGTGCCGGGTTCGCGATGATTGCCTGCAGCAGGTTTTGCCAGTGCCCGGCCATCCGCGCAACCGTGTCTGCACCGAACAGATCCGTGGCATAGATCAGCGCCGCAGACAGCCCATCGGGGCGCTCCATGGTTTCCAGGGTCAAGTCGAACTGTGCACTATGGGTATCCCAGCGCAGCCCCTCGACCTTCAATTCACCGGCCGGCCCCTCGCCCGCCGGGCCTTGGGTCTGGTGGTTGAACATCACTTGAAACAGCGGGCTGTGGCTCAGGTTGCGTTGCGGCTGCAAGGCTTCCACCAGTTGCTCGAACGGCAGGTCCTGATGCGCCTGGGCATCCAGCGCAGTCTGCTTGACCTGTTGCAGCAAGGCACTGAAGGAGCCCTGGCTGTCGACCTCACTCTTGAGCACTTGGGTGTTGACGAAAAAGCCGATCAACCCCTCGGTCTCCACCCGGTTACGGTTCGCGGTCGGCACGCCAACCCGAATGTCGTTCTGCCCGCTGTAGCGATGCAGCAAGGCCTGGTAGGAGGCCAGCAGGATCATGAACAGACTGACCCCTTCGCGCTGGGCCATCTGCTTGAGGCCGCAGGCCAGCGCGGTGTCGATATCCAACTCCAGCCGGGCACCGCGATAGCTCATCACGGCCGGGCGCGCAACGTCAGTCGGGAGCTCAAGCACCGGCTGCTCGCCGCCCAGTTGCGCGGTCCAGTATTGCAACTGCCGCTCCCGCTCGCCGGCCTCCATCCAGTGCCGCTGCCAGATGGCGTAGTCGCTGTATTGAATCGGCAACGCTGGCAGTTCCAGGCTCAACCCTCGACTGAACGCGGCGTAACCCTTGACCAACTCCTCGACCATTACCTGCATCGACCAGCCATCGGAAACGATGTGGTGCAAGGTGACAATCAGCACATGGTCATCCGCGCCCAGTTGCAACAGGCACGTACGCAACAATGGCCCCTGCTGCAAGTCGAACAGCCGGCGCGTCTCGTCTTCGATCAAGCGCCGCAGTTGCGCCGCATCCGGCACCTGGGCCAGAGGCTGCACCTGCAGACTTACCGGTGCAGCCTCCTGCACTTGCTGCACCACTTGCTCGCCGTGCACCACGAAGGTGGTACGCAGGCTCTCATGGCGCGCGACCAGCGCACTGAAACTCTGTTGCAGCGCCGCAATGTCCAATGGACCGCGCAAGCGCAGGGCCGTAGGCATGTGATAAGCCGCGCTTTCCGGGTCCAGCTGCCACAAGAACCATTGACGCTCCTGGGCAAAGGACAATGACAACGTGTCGAACTCGGCACTGACAGGCGGAATCGGCAGGTTCGCCGGGGAAACGTCCTCTTCGAGCATTTTCTGCAGGTAAAGACGGCGTTTTTCCAGCGGCAGCGTTATGAAGCGCCTGGCAATACGTTGTGCGACAGCGGTGTCCATCAAACCTCCTCGAATTCATCAAGCAGCGCTTCAAGCTTGCTCAATTTTGACGTGCTCATTGACGTGCCGGTCTGCTCCAGTTGCGCGACAAACGCACCGAGGACCGGAAATTGGAATATCAATTGGGGCGTTAACTTCATGCCCAGTTCGAGCTGCAGGCGCGACACCACATTCACCACCAGCAGCGAATGCCCGCCCAGCTCGAAGAAATCATCCGCCAGACCGACCTGCTCAACGTTGAGCACGCCTTGCCAGATGGCCGCGACCTTGCATTCCAGATCGCTTTGCGGCGCCAGGTAAGCCGAATGCAGCGCGCGGTTATCCGGCGCGGGCAGTGCCTTGCGGTCGAGTTTGCCGTTGGGTGTAAGCGGCAGTTGATCGAGGAAGACCAGATGGGTGGGCACCATGAAGTCCGGCATCTGTTGTGCCAGCCGCGCCTTGAGCTGTTCACTCAAGCGCGCCTCGGCCGCCCTATCCAGGCTGCTGTCCTGGCTGACAAGCCAACCCACCAGGCTCGTGCCGGTCGCCGTTTCCCGAGCCAGCACTACCGCATCTCGTACTTCAGGTTGAGCGTGGAGGCGGGCTTCGATTTCACCCAGCTCAATGCGCAGGCCACGGATTTTCACCTGATGGTCAATCCGGCCGATGTATTCGATTACGCCATTTTCGGCGTGGCGCACCAGGTCGCCGGTGCGATACAGGCGTGCAGCGGCCGACTCGCCAAACGGATCGGGAACGAAGCGCTCGGCGGTCAGCCCTGGACGCTGGTGATAACCACGGGCCAGGGATTCACCACCGATGTACAACTCGCCAATCGCCCCCACGGCGCAAGGCTGCAAGGCGCCGTCCAGCACATAGGTGCATACGTTGTTGATCGGACGACCGATGGCGATGATTCGCCCGTCGTCTTCGACAGTGGCCGCCACGGCATGGCTGCTGGTATCAATCGTGGCCTCCGTGGGGCCATAAAGATTGCGCAGCTCGCCATCGAAGAGGCCCAGGACCTGGCGGGAAAGGTGCGCACTCAGCGCTTCGCCGCCGCACAGCAGCAGGCGCAAGGAGGCCAGGTGTTCACGGGTCGCCAGCGGCAACAGCGCCTGCAGCAACGATGGCGCCATTTGCAGCACACTGATCCCCCAACGCTCCACCTCGACCCACAAGGTGGTCAAGTCCAGGTTCAATTGCGGCGCGGCCAATACCAGTTGCGCGCCGCTCATCAGTGGCAACCAGAACTCCCACACCGAGGCGTCGAAACTGATGGCGGTCTTCTGCAGGACACGGTCACTGTGATTCAGCTTCAGGCAACCCTGCATCCATTCCATATGGTTGCTCAGGGCGCCATGGCGAATCGTCACGCCTTTGGGTTTCCCGGTGGAACCGGAGGTATAGATCACATAGGCGAGGTTCTGGCTGTCGACGGTTACCGAAGGCTCATGCTCGCCGTAGCCATCGAACCGCTCGGGCAGTGCGTCCAGCAGCAGGCAGTCCACGGCCACGTCAGCGAAGTACGGCTGTACGCTGGTTTCGGTCAACAGCAAGGCAATGCCGCTGTCCTCGACCATGTACATCAAGCGATCCTGTGGATAAGCGGGGTCCAGCGGTACATAGGCACCACCGGCCTTGAGGATCGCCAGTAGCCCGACGACCATCTGCACGCTGCGCGGCATGCACAGCCCCACCAACACGTCCGGGCCTACACCCCGCTCGATCAACGCATGAGCCAGGCGATTGGCGCGCAGGTTGAGCTGGGCATAGGTCAGCGACGCTTGATCGGCCAACAGGGCCGGCGCATCAGGCGTGCGTCGAGCCTGGGACTCGAACCGTTGATGAACGTGGCGTGGGTCGGTGGCCGGCACTGCCGTGGCATTCCAGTCGCGCAACAGCACGGTGCGCGTCACCGCGCCAACCAGGTCGATATCACCCAGGCTACGGTCGGCGGCCAGGCTCACCATCTGTGCGAGCACGTGCTCCACCTGCTCAGCCAGGCGCTGGATTGTATGTGTATGGAACGCAGCATGGGCATAAGTGAAGTGCAGGCTCAGGGTCTCATTGAGATTAACGGCCAGGGTCAACGGGAAATTAGTCTGTTCCTGATTACCCACCGTGCCGAAGCTCAGGCCTGACGGTGCCTGCGCTTGCAGGGCCTCGGCCAGCGGGTAGTTTTCGAACACCAGCAGCGTGTCGAACAGGCCTTCACCGCCCTGCCCGGCCCAGCGCTGAATCTCGAACAGCGGCGTGTGTTCATGCTCGCGCAACGCAACGTTGCGGGCCTGAAGCTGTTGCAGCAGGCTGGTGACCGATTGTTCCGGCCGGGGGCTGGCAATCACCGGCAAGGTATTGATGAACAGGCCTATCTGCTGTTCGACGCCTTTGAGTTCGCCGGGGCGTCCGGACACCGTGGCGCCGAAGGCCACCGTGTCATGCCCGGTGTAATGTTGCAGGAGCAGCAACCAGGCCGCCTGGACCACGGTGTTGAGGGTGACCTTTTGCTGGCGGGCGAATTCGCCCAGGCGTTGGGTCTGCTGTTGGGACAGTGAGTGATACAGGCTGGCATGGCTGGTTTCGACAGCCGGCTGCGGCGCGGCGAAACGGTTTTCGGCGAGGCGCGTCGGCGCGTCGAGCGCGTGCAGTTGCGCACGCCAGAACGTCTCACTGGCCTTGGCATCACGCCCTTGCAGCCAGGCGATGTAGTCACGATAGCGGCCCGCCGGGCGCGGCAGCACCTGGCCATCGTAACGTTGCAACACCTCGCCCAGCAGCTGCGAGTTGCTCCAGCCGTCCATCAGAATGTGGTGATGGGTATAAATCAGGTGATAACGCTGTTCAGCGGTCTTGACCAGCACCAGCCGCAGCAGCGGCGCGAGGGCGAGGTCGAAACCCTGGTCGCGCTCGCTGGACGCCAACTCGACGAGGGCCTGCGGGGCATCCGTGCGTGTGCTCCAATCCAGCGCGGTGAAGGGTACGCGCACCTGTTTATGCACCACCTGCACCGGTTGCTCGCTGCCTTCCCAGATGAAACTGCTGCGCAAAATGTCATGGGCGTCGACCGCCGCCTGCCAGGCAGCCTCGAAACGCTGTGGGTCGAGACCGTCGATGTTCAGGCACATCTGATTGATGTACTGACCGCTGCCGTGTTCGTACAAGCTGTGGAACAGCATGCCCTGCTGCATCGGCGCCAACGGGTAGATGTCATCCACCGAACGGGCGGCGAGGCCCAGGTTATCGAGCTGCGGTTGGGTAAAGCTGGCCAGCGGGAAGTCGGAAGGCGTCATGCCATGGTTTGCAGGATCGCAGCAATGACCGATCAACAGAGCCAGCTCCACGGCATAATCGTCGGCCAGTTGCTGGATGGTGGTTTGCTCGAACTGTTGGTGACTGAACGTCCAGCCCAGGCTCAGTGCGCCATCAAATACCCGCCCGTTGAGGCTCAGCCAATTGCCCAGGGGCGCCATCGCGCTTTGCTCTTCACCGGCGCTTTCGCTGGCCGGGCTGAACAACGCGCCCTGTTCCTTATCGAAGCTGGCGTCGAACTGCCCCAGGTAGTTGAAGGTAATGCGCGGCACCGGCAGCGCTTGCAAGGCTGACCGGCTGGCCTCGTCACCGAGGAAGCGCAGCGCGCCGAAACCCACCCCCTTGTCCGGGATCGATCGCAACCCTTGCTTGATCGACTTGATCGAGTCCCCGAGTGCCGCCGCCGGCGACAACTGGACCGGGAACATACTGGTGAACCACCCCACGGTGCGCGTCAGGTCGATGTTGGCAAACAACTCTTCGCGACCATGGCCTTCAAGCTGGATCAAGGTACTTGCATGCCCGGTCCAACGGCAGACCACCCGCGCCAGGGCGGTCAGCAACAGGTCGTTGACCTGAGTGCGATAGGCGGCCGGCGCTTCCTGCAGCAGTTGCCGCGTCAGGTGTTTGTCCAGGCGCGTATGAACAGTGATGGCCTGGCCGTTCTGTGGGCTCGCCTCGGGGTTGAGGCACGGCAGGTCAGCCGCCGCACCTTGCAGTTGCGCCTGCCAGTAGGCCAACTGCTGCTGCAATTGCGCGCTACGTGCATGCGCTTGCAACTGTTCGGCAAACGCCTTGACCGAGCTGGTCTTGGCCGGTAATTGCAAGGTTTGCCCGGCGAGCAATTGGTTGTAGGCCGTTTGCAGGTCGTCGAACAGAATCCGCCACGACACACCGTCCACCGCCAGGTGATGGATCACCAGCAACAGCCGCTGGGTGCCATCGTCCAGGGTCGCCAACACGGCGCGCAGCAAGGGTCCGGTTTGCAGGTTCAGGCTGCGCTGGGCTTGATTGGCCAGCACTTCCAGCGCGCCAGCATCGGCCACCGGGCGCACCCATAACAGATCATTGCGCATCGATGCGTCGCGATGGCTGGCACTCCAGCCTTCGGCGCTTTCGTTGAACATCACCCGCAACGCATCGTGATGCAGCACCAGCGCCTGCAATGCTTGCTCCACCAGCGCCGCTTGCAGCGCACGGGCCGGTTGCAGCAGCACCGACTGGTTGTAGTGATGACGCTGCGGGATGGCGTCGGCAAAGTAAGCCTGTTGAATTGGCAGCAGCAACGCCGGGCCCTGCACCGCAGCCTGATCGATTACCTGCACCGGGTCACCGGTCTGCGCGACAGTCGCCAATGCCTGCACCGTCTGGTGCTGGAACAGGTCTTTTGGACTAAAGCGGATGCCGGACTGCCGGGCGCGGCTGACCACTTGAATCGAGATAATCGAGTCGCCACCCAGTTCGAAGAAGTTGTCGGTGAGGCCAACCCGTTCCAGTTTCAGCACGTCTTGCCAGACGGTTGCGATTTGCTGTTCCAGCGCGCTTTGCGGCGCCACGTATTCGTGCTGTACCTGGCTTGCGTCCGGCTGCGGCAGGGCCTTGCGGTCGAGCTTGCCGTTGGCGGTCAGTGGCCATTCATTCAGGAACAGCAGGTGCGTCGGTACCATGTAGTCCGGCAGGTCCGCTTTCAACTGCGCCTTGAGGGCGCCTGCATCCTCGGCGCCTTGCGCCGGGATCACGTAAGCCACCAATTGCTGGCCGTTCAGCCCTTCCTGGGCCAAGACCACGGCTTCGCGCACCGCCGCCATGGTGTTCAGGCGCGCTTCAATTTCACCCAGTTCGATACGGAAGCCACGGATTTTCACCTGATGGTCAATCCGGCCGATGTACTCGATCACCCCGTCGC